>CALGCU010000019.1 GCA_937886455.1 uncultured Bacteroidales bacterium
CCACAAAAAGACTTGGCAGAGCGCATCAGAATACGCATGAAATCCCAGCCTAAACTATAAATTAAACCTAACCAACTATGAATGAGATTTATCACATTCCCGCGATGCTGAGAGAGACAATCCATGGGTTGAATATTCAGCCCAATGGGTTGTATGTGGATGTAACTTTCGGCGGAGGTGGTCATTCGCGGGCTATTCTAGAAGCAGCGTACTCCGATTCCCTTTCTGATGGGAAGGGAGGTGAAAAGCGAGGCGGCGGGAAACTTTATTCCTTCGATCAGGATTTGGATGCGTATCATAATGCAATGGGGTCGGACCAGTCGCTTTTCAAGTCGTCAGATCATTGGCAGTTTGTGCATGGTAATTTCCGTTACTTGCGGAATTTTATGGATTACTATGGCGTGACAGAGATAGATGGCTTGTTGGGTGATTTGGGTGTATCGTTTCATCATTTTGACTGTCCAGAACGCGGTTTTAGTTTCCGTTTTTCGGCTCCTTTGGATATGCGCATGAATCAGCAGGGAGGTAAGAGTGCAGCGGATGTGGTGAATGGTTATAGTGAAGAGCAGTTGGCTGATGTGTTTTATCTTTATGGTGAGTTGAAAAGTGCGCGTAAGATAGCGCGTGCCATTGTAAATCACAGGAGTAAGTCTCCTATTCTGCGTGTACAGGATTTTATTCAGGTGCTTCAGCCTTATGTTGGCAGGGATAAAGAAAAGAAAGAGCTGGCTCAGATATTTCAGGCTCTCCGTATTGAAGTGAATGATGAGATGGTGGCTCTGCAGAAGTTGTTGCAGTCATCGCTTGATGTTTTGAAACCTGGTGGTCGTATGGCTGTGCTGACATATCATTCGTTGGAGGATAGATTGGTGAAGAATTTTTTTAGGAGCGGTAATTTGGATGGTAAGATAGAGAAGGATTTTTATGGTAATGTGCTTTCCCCTTGGCACCTTGTGAATAATAAAGTGATAGTAGCGGATGAGGATGAAATCCTGGTAAATCCACGATCACGTAGTGCGAAGTTGAGGGTAGCAGAAAAAATATGATGTTATGAGTGAAGATATGCATAATGAAGACGATAGCCTATTTGAGAGATGGCTTCGCAGTGTTCTCAATGGAGATTCTATTCGTGACTTTTTCACACGTCACCTGAAAGCTTTTATGTATGTGCTTTTTATGGTGTTTGTGTGTATTGGGAATCGTTATGCTTGTGAAGATGTGATGGATAGAGTGGCGAAAACTCAGAAACAAATTAAGGAAGTGAAGTATGAAATTCTCTGTGTGGCCACCGAATTGGTGGAGTTGAGCCGTCAATCAAACTTGTGTAAAACACTTCAAGAGAAAGATATAAATTTAGATATAAGTACCACCCCTCCAGTAGTGATAGAATCTGATTAGAATATGAACTTTCGCAGCAAGATTATGTGGAGTTTTGTAACTATCTACATAATCATTCTTGTTTTATTTATTCTTGCAGTGTGCAAGATATTTGTAATCCAAACTAAAGAACGGGATTACTGGTTGTCTATTGCCAAATCGCATATAGACAAGAAAGTTATTGTATATTCAGAACGAGGTAATATTTATTCATCCGATGGAAAGTTATTGGCGAGCAGTATGCCGGAGTATATACTCCGTATGGACCCTCGTACGGATGCATTGGTAGCAAATGATGGTAGGTTATTTTATAAGTATGTTGATTCGCTATCCTATGCCTTATCGGAGTATTTTCAAGATAAAAGTCCTCTTGAGTATCGTCAACGAATAGAGAGTGGTTATAAAAAGCCTAATCGTTATCTTTTGTTATCCCCGAAGCCCATTACATTTATTCAGCAAAGAGATGTCGCGAAGATGCCTATGTTTAACTTAGAAAGAAATCAAGGTGGGCTTATTTGGGAAAAACGTAACACGCGCAAGGAGCCCTATGGATATATGGCAGATGCAACGATTGGTTCTATCTATCCCGTTAAGCAAGAGGAGAAGGTGGATGAGAAAGAGGAAGATGCTCTTCCGGAAGAAGAGAAGGAATCTTCAAAAGGAAAGAAAAAGAAGAAGAAAACTGAAAAATTGGTTGAGGTAGGCAAGGAAGTCGGGAAGAAGGGTTTGGAAGAGTCGTATAATGACTACTTGACCGGTAAGCCGGGTCTTGGTGTTGAGCAAAAGGTTGCGAATAATAAAACTATAGTGTTGCACAAAGAACCTCAGAAAGGGAGTGATGTTGTCACTACGCTTGATACAAAACTGCAGGATATAGCCGAGAGTGCTTTGCTCGATGAATTGTATCGCATCAATGCTCAAGAAGGTTACGTTATCTTGATGGAGGTAAAGAGTGGTGAGATTAAGGCTATAGTGAATAAAAAGTGGAATGAGAGATTGGACAGATATATTGAGGAGACTAATGGTGCGGTAGGCAATATGACGGAACCGGGTTCTACTTTTAAAACCGCTTCGTTGATGGCAGCAATAGATGATGGCTATGTGAATATAGAAGATTCTATTGATGTGGGTCGTGGGATTTGCTATTTTTATAATGTTCCCATGAAGGATCACAATTATAGAAATGGTGCTCCGGGCACAGGATATGGAAAGATAACTGTTCAAAATGCGTTGGAGGCTTCTTCTAATGTTGGTATTTCACAGCTGATAGTGAAACATTATGGCCAGAAACCTGAGAAATTTGTCGAAAAGTTGTATGATATGGGGCTTAATGACACTTTGCGTGTGGGTATCAATGGGGTGGGACGTCCTTATATTCGTTCTCCCAAAAACGAGAAACATCCATGGTCGGGCACCACATTGCCTTGGATGAGTATTGGATATGAGGTATTGATTCCTCCTATATATACATTGGCTTTTTATAACGCTATTGCCAATAATGGTAAGATGATCAATCCTTTCCTTGTCAAGGAAATTCGTTGTGATGGTGAGGTAATTGAAAAATACAAGACTAAGGTGATGCGTGATAAGATATGTTCTGCCAATACACTAGAACAGATTCAAACTGCATTGGAAGGTGTTGTGTGGAGTCCGCATTATGCGACAGCCCGAGCAGCTCAGTCTCCTTATGTCAGAATAGCCGGTAAGACGGGTACTGCACAAATATCAGAAGGTGGAAATGCTTATCAGGGACATCAGGTGTCTTTTTGCGGGTATTTCCCTGTGGAGTCTCCTCAATACACTTGTATATGCGTCATTCGGAGGCCCGGTGTGGGACATTATCCGTCAGGTGGACGTATGGCAGGAAGTGTAGTGAAAAACATTGCCGAGAAGACAATGGCAATGAAGGGGGTGAGGAGCGTGGACCTTATTGTGTCGGATTCTGCTTTTACTTATGTTTATCCTACATTCAAAAGAGGATTGCATAGTTCGCTACATGAGGCATGTAAAGTGTTAAATATCCCGCTACACGAATCTCAGTCTGATGGTACGTCTAATTGGACACGGGTTGTGTTGAATAATGACACCTTGCTGACTAAGCCGATTCATGTGAATACAACCCAAGTTCCATCCGTGATAGGTATGGGAGCCCGCGATGCCGTATATGCCATTGAACGTACGGGAATGAAGGCCCAGATAAGTGGCTTGGGGCGTGTGGTGAAGCAGAGTGTTGTGGCGGGAACTCCTGCCGTAAAAGGGAGCATTGTTTATTTGGAATTAAAATGACATACCTATGAAAATAGTAGAATTAGTTAAAAATGTAAAGATAAAAAGAGTCATTAATGACCGTCAACTTGACATTCGTTCGATTCAGTTTGATTCGCGCTTGGTTGGTGAGAATGATTTATTTGTAGCAACAAGGGGAACTACGGTGGATGGGCATGCCTTTATTGCTAAAGCTATTGAACAAGGTGCTGTTGCTGTGGTGTGTGAAGAGTTGCCTGATGTGGAAGAAGGTGTTACCTATGTGTTAGTGGAAGACAGCCTGGAGGCATTAGGAATTATAGCTGCAAATTACAATGACAATCCATCTAAGAAACTCACCTTGGTGGGAGTGACAGGTACGAATGGAAAGACAACTATTGCCACTTTGCTCTACAAACTAACCCGTGCATTAGGGCACAAGGTGGGGCTAATCAGTACAGTGTGTAATTATGTGGACGATACTCCGATTGTATCTACTCACACCACTCCCGATCCATTATCACTAAATAGTCTTTTGGCTCAAATGGTAGATGCCGGATGTACCTATGCTTTTATGGAAGTGAGTTCGCATTCGGTGTGTCAGCGCAGAATAGCCGGTTTAGACTTTGATGGTGGTATATTTACCAACCTTACGCGTGATCATATAGATTATCATAAGACTTTTGACAACTACCGCGATGCAAAAAAACGGTTCTTTGATGAGTTGAAACCAAGTGCTTTTGCCCTTACTAATATAGATGACAAGAATGGTCGAGTGATGTTGCAAAATACACGTGCCAAACAACTTACATATTCTTGTAGGACTCTTGCCGACTATAATGGAAAAATCCTTGAAGAAGGCTTTGATGGTATGTTGCTTTTGATGAATCAACGCGAAGTGTTTGTGCCCCTGATAGGAAGGTTTAATGTGTATAACCTATTAGGAATTTATGGTGCTGCAATGGCAATGGGTTTTGACAAGGACGAGACATTGCGAATATTGAGCATGCTCACTCCGGTGAACGGAAGATTTGAAACCATTTATTCTTCCAAAGGATGGACTGCTATTGTGGATTATGCTCATACTCCCGATGCGCTCACCAACGTGTTGAACACCATTAATGATATTAGGAAAGAAGGCACACAATTAATCACTGTTGTTGGATGCGGAGGTAATCGCGACAAAGGCAAGCGACCCATGATGGCTCATGAGGCAGTAGTGGGTAGTACACGTCTGGTCTTAACAAGTGACAATCCAAGAGACGAAGAGCCGGAAGATATTCTGAATGATATGCAAGCAGGACTTACAGCAGAGGAATTACAGCGTACTTTGGTGATTGCCGATCGTCATGAAGCTATTAAGGTGGCTTGTATGTTGGCTCAAAGCGGAGATGTAATTCTTATCGCCGGTAAGGGACATGAGGATTATCAAATCATCAAGGGTGTGAAACACCACTTTGATGATAAAGAAGAAGTGAGAAAATATATTTAACCACTGCTGTCCGGTAGAAATATCTCACATCAACAATCGAACACCAATAATATTTAACCCACTTCTGTCTCGTTTAATTGGGTTTAAAAAAAGATGGCTGTCAGTAAAGTCTATGTGCGTGAGTGTGCACATCACCTTGTGACAGCCATTTAAGTGTTGATTATCTTCTATGGGGAGCGTGCCGGTGTGTATCAGAATTTCTGTTCTTCCACCCGTATCATTTTATACAGTTTATCGTTTCGACGAATGGGCGTAGGTGTTTTGATGGAGAAGTAGGTGCCTTTATCTACTCGTTCCACTTGTTTTAGCTCTACTCTCATGTCTTCTGCTACACCTTCTACAACACCGGTTGTTTCGCCTAAAACCAGATATTCATCCCCCTGTTCAATGTGTTGTGATTCGAGCAAAAACTCAGCTACACCTATTTTCTGGAAGAAGTTGGTACACCGTCCCACATATACTTTACGTTTTGTTGCAGATGAGCCATATTTCATGGTCCATTCTCCTAATCGCTGTCCGAGGTAGTATCCATCCCAAAATCCTCTATTGAAGACAGTTTTGAGACGTTCGTCCCATGCAGCCACCTTTTCTTCGGTAAATGTACCATCAAGATATGCTTCTACTGCTTCTCGATAACATTCCACTGTGGTTTTTACGTATTCTCCCCCCCTTGCTCGTCCTTCAATCTTCAGTACTCTCACACCGGCATCCAGCACTTTGTTGAGGAAATGAATGGTTTTTAGGTCTTTGGGTGACATGATGTATTCGTTGTCCACTTCCAGCTCGATTTGCGATTCTTTGTCGTGCACATGGTAGGCTCTTCGACAAACCTGCATGCACGCACCTCTGTTGGCTGACTGATTGTGTTTATGAAGACTTAAATAACACTTGCCTGATACTGCCATGCATAATGCACCGTGGCAAAACATTTCTATTCTTACGAGTTCGCCATTTCTTCCACAGATATGTTCTTCCTCAATAGCCTTATGGATTTCAGCCACTTGCGCCATATTGAGTTCGCGTGCCAAGACCACTACGTCTGCAAATTGTGCATAAAACTTTAGCGCTTCAACATTGGAGATATTGAGCTGTGTAGACAAGTGTACTTCTACTCCTTGACTGACTGCATAAGACATGACAGCCACATCGGCAGCAATGATGGCAGACACTCCGGCTTGCTTGGCGTGGTCAACAATGGTGCGCATGAGTTGTAGGTCTCCATTGTAGATTACGGTGTTAATGGTGAGGTATGTTTTAATGCCATGTTCTTTACATCGTTGCACTATTGTATGTAGGTCGTCGGTAGTGAAATTGTTAGACGAATGGCTTCGCATGTTTAGGTTTTCGATGCCAAAGTAAACAGAATCGGCTTTTGCTTGAATAGCGGCTGCTAAACTCTCCCATGACCCCGCCGGCGCCATTATTTCAATGTCCTCTCTTTTCATATATGTGGATTTTTATATGATTCTTATTGTGTTATTTTGCGTATTTAGCCCTCTCTTAAAAAGTCTAAGGCTTCGTCAATTTCTTCAATGCTTGCTGTTTGGTTAATTTCTGGTATTCCTATTTCTTTTAATAAAGTGAAATTGATATGTTTGGCATCCAGATTCTTTTTGTCATGTAGCATAAATCTATGCAGGTTGTTGTAGTCATTGCATGTGAATGTTGGACGTCCGTATGCTTGTTTCATGAGTGTGATGAGTTGTTGTAGGTGTAGTAGAGGAAATCCAAGTTTCTTGTGTGACAGAAACAATTCAGCCACCATTCCCCACAACACTGCATAACCATGTGGTTGAGGTTGATTTGTGGTGTGTGTCCAACTCTCAATGGCGTGTCCGATGGTATGCCCGAAGTTCAGTGTTTTTCGTTTGCCTTGTTCTGTGGGGTCGTCTTCTACAATTTGTTGTTTGATGGCAATGTTCCTTTTAAGAAGAAGGCACAGTTGGTCAATAGGCATGGTTTCTGTGTCCCATGCTATGGTTTTCTGCCAATCGTCGCGTGAAGAGATTAAAGCATGTTTCAACATTTCAGCATATCCGGACAACAGTTGGTGCGTGTCCAGTGTGGCAAAGAAGTCTGTGGCCACAATCACGTGTTGGGGTTCATGAAAGAATCCAATTAGGTTTTTATATCCTTCAAAGTTAACAGCTGTTTTTCCTCCGGTGGCAGCATCCACAGCTCCTAAAAGCGTAGTGGAAACGTGCACACATTGCATTCCTCTTTTGAAAGCAGCCGCTACAAAGCCACCTAAGTCAGTGATCATCCCACCTCCTACGGAGAGCATTAAAGAATGTCGTGTGGCAGACTCTTCGTTTAGTTGTTTCCAGAGATGAACGGCTGTGTCTAATGACTTTGCACTTTCGCCCGGTTTGACCGCCATTTGCACTGCATCCTGCAATGCCG
The DNA here is from genome assembly GCA_937886455.1 of uncultured Bacteroidales bacterium. Classification (GTDB taxonomy): domain Bacteria; phylum Bacteroidota; class Bacteroidia; order Bacteroidales; family Paludibacteraceae; genus Gallipaludibacter. The sequence continues at coordinate 7,517 of CALGCU010000019.1, forward strand.
GTATGTCTTTCAATATACTTACACACTGTTGCTGAGTGTGCTCATCAGATAAGACAAAAATCCGGTCATAACTCATACTTTGCAGTATGTGCTCTAAGTCTGTTGCTGTGTGTTGTGAAACAATAATCATCTTCTTTCTATAATTTGCTCATAAAGCGTTCGCTTTGTACAACATATCGTTCATGTTTGGCATGTCCCATGAGCGTTCCATCTTCTGCTTCCACCCGTATGTCATACAGTAGTTTTCTCCCCTCTTGCGCAGTTAATACAGCCTTACAAATAGCCTTGTCGCCAATTTTTGCGGCTTTGACATGATGTGCTTCTATGTATGTACCTACAGTTGTTTCGTCTTCTTGTAGTTCTGGTACTGCCATTTGTGCGGTTGCTTCCATGAGTGCAATCATTGCCGGCGTTCCAAATACAGGTAGTGTGCCGGAGCCTAAGGCTTCTGCAGAATCGCTTGGCTTGATTATAATTTCTTGTATTGCTTCCATTTTTATGTTATTTTAATCTTCTGTTCGGTCATCCCCAATATCCGACGGTTCATTCTTACAATTTATTAGTTTATCTATAAAATACGACAAAAAAGTAATATTTTTCCGTGTTTTACTTGTATAATTCAATCAAAGCCTTTACTTTTGCATTGTGTTTTTCATGGTATTAGATTTAAGGTTAAATTGAGATTGGGTTGTCGTGAGACAACCTTTCTTTTTTTATTTCTTACCTTTTAACACCTCATTATATTTTTCTTTGTTTTGCAGTAGTTGCACTGCTTCTTTTAGTGCATCGTTTTCTTCGTTAATCACCTCAAAATAGGCTTGATTGCCCAGCAAATCTCTTGCTATCAATGCTTTGAGTTGCAAAGAAAGATATCTTTTGCTTTGTTCTAATTGTTCCTGATTTGCCTTTATTTCTTCCTTCTCGCCCATACTAACCAGTTGTTGCCACATGTTTTCTGTGATAACAAACTCTTTCTGTATTTTTTGTGCTGTAGTATATTGTTTCTTGAGTGCTTCCCGATGTTTGTCTATGTATTGCACACAGAAACGATTTATTACCCCACGTGCGAGTAAATTTCTGTGGTAGGTAGTGTAGCGTGTTGTGTCGGCAGGTACAAAAATGTCGGGCATTATACCTCCTCCACCATACACTGTTCTGGACTCAACGAGTGTGAGATATTCCAATGAGTCAGGAAAATGGATACTATCGGCATGCATGAGTTCTCCGTGTTTAAATCGTTGTTCCAGGTCTTTTTGGTAATCCACCCCTTTGTATGGCTTTTGTATGCATCTTCCGGTGGGTGTGTAATAACGAGCAGTGGTGAGGCGGATGGCTGAGCCGTCAGGCAGAGCCATTTGTCTTTGCACCAATCCTTTACCAAACGTACGTCTGCCTACAACGACACCTCTGTCCCAATCTTGTACAGCTCCACTTACAATCTCGCTCGCTGATGCCGAGTATTCATCCACCAGAATCACCAAATTGCCTTGCTCAAATCCTCCTTTGGAGGTTGATTTTGCAGCACTCCGAGCCTGGTGTTCCCCTTGTGTATAGACCACTAATTTATCCTCACTGAGAAATTCATCAGCCAGTCCTATAGCGGCTACTAAGTAACCTCCACCATTGCCTTGTAGGTCAAGCACCAACTGTTTTGCTCCCTTTTTCTTGAGCATCTTCCATCCGTCTTGAAATTCTTGAAGTGTTGTTGCGCCGAAATTGTTAATCTTGATGTACCCGATTTCAGGTTTCACCAGGTAGGCGGCATCCATGCTGTGAATAGGTATTTTGTCGCGCACAATAGAAAAATCAATCCCCTTGGCCGTCAGAGCGCTCACCGTAAGGCGATGTTGGCCAATATGGC
>CALGCU010000020.1 GCA_937886455.1 uncultured Bacteroidales bacterium
ATTTCCGAGCCGCATCCTATCTTATTTAAAGATAGTGAAAGGCGAGCAAAAAAGACAAGGCTATCTTGAATCCACTTAGTTCCTATCTAATGGTAACGGTATGGTAACGGAGACACATAGTGTGCTTGCGAGTAGATATCTCTCATGCGAGGAGAATTTGGATGTTTTTATCAGCCACAAGTAGGATTTTTTATTAAAAATTGGGTGTATATGACAAAGAAATCGTATATTTGTAACGTGAGAGGGAATGTATATCACTTTCGCACTGTTTTTATTTAAGCGACAAATCCAAATATTGATTGAAATATGAAAAAGTATTTTTTAGTTATCACATTAGCAATCACTTCTTTAGTGATTTCATCAGCACAAGGTGTTATTGGCAAATGGAAGTTGGATGATGGCACGGCTATTGTGGAAGTTTATCAAGAAGGGGATGATTTTAACGGACGTATTGTGTGGTTAGAAGAGCCTAACGATCCGGACGGAACACCAGCAAAAGACAACAATAATCCGGATGCCAAATTGCGTTCACGCCAATTGATGGGACTGAACATGCTGAGCGGATTGAAGCATAAAGGAGGCAATGAGTATGGCAATGGAAGTATTTATGACCCGGGCAATGGCAAGACTTACAATTGCTCAATGAAGGTAGAAGGCAACACTCTGAAGGTGAGAGGTTCACTGGACAAGCGCGGCATACTTGGCCGTACAATGGATTGGTTTAGAGTGAAATAAATTTACACAAAACAAGGATTATGTTATTAAAAGAAATATTCTGGTTAATCATAGGCGGCATAGTCGGTTTGAGTATTATGTTTCTCCTTTGGATATACCTTCCTGCCAAATTAGCCAAGAATCGCGGGCGAAGTGCACTAGGATGGGTGTTATTATCATATTATCACCCCATTTTTAGCCTGCATTTTATTGCTGATTGTGGGTAATAGCACTGAGAAAATCTTACGCGACATGCAACAAGAAAAAGAACAATAACAATAAAAACAGACAGAGTTATGCGATATATTAATCATATATTTTGTTTATTAGTAGGCTTAATAATCGGCCTTGGACTAGGCTTCTACCTAAGCGCAACAGAAACTGAAGAAGTGACAAAAAAAACATATTCCACCCAAAAGACCTACAACGAAGGCGAAGAAGGATTTGATGCTCAAGCGATAACACTTCAATCTTATACGGCTGACTCTTGGGACCATATTACAGTAAAAAACAACACTGACTTAGTTATCAAAGAGTACACCTATCGCATTGTGTATTATGATATGAAAGGAACCATGTTAGACTATAAAGATTTCACTTTTAATGAAGAAATCGAGTCTCAAATGTCGCGTACTAATGAATATAGCGGGTATGGATACTCAGACTACACCTATTACAAAACCAGTAATAGCTACGACAAAGAGAAAAAGAAACATTACACTATCAAATACGAACTAAAATCTTATACTCAAGTAGAGTAAAGAACAACAATACGCAAATAACGAAAACTATGAACAAACACTTTCCACCCTCCGAACTCATTATTAATGAAGACGGAAGTATTTTTCACCTGCACTTAAAACCCGAGCAACTAGCCGACAAGGTTATCTTGGTAGGCGACCCCGGACGTGTGGACATGGTGGCTTCGTTTTTTGACGAAGACTCCATAGAATGTCGCGTAGAGAGTCGCGAGTTTAGAACTGTAACCGGGAAATACAAAGGGAAACGCATCAGTTGTATTTCTACCGGCATTGGGACAGACAATATCGACATTGTGGTGAACGAATTAGACGCGTTGGCCAACATTGACTTTGCCACACGTACTGAAAAATCCGAGCATCGTTGCTTGGAATTGGTGCGCATTGGCACATGTGGCGGCATGCAAGCCGACATACCATTGGGCAGTTATTTAGTATCAGAAAAGTCAATTGGTTTTGACGGAGTATTGGCTTTTTATGCCGGTCGCGATGAAGTAAGCGAATTAGGATTTGAAGAAGCCCTAAAATCACACTTAAAGTGGAACCCTAAAGCAGCCTCTCCCTATGTGGTGAGTGCAAACAAAGAATTGGTGGACCGCATAGCCCAACAAGATATGTACAGAGGATGTACCATCTCAGCCAATGGATTTTATGGTCCACAAGGCAGGGTGTTGCGCTGCGATATACACAATCCGGAGATTAACGATTTGATTGAATCATTCCGATACGAAGGACATCGTATTACCAACTATGAGATGGAAGGTTCAGCCATTGCTGGTCTGGCTTTATTGATGGGACACAAGGCAATGACTGTGTGTTGCGTGATAGCACAACGTCGCATAGAAGCCGCCAACACCGACTACAAACCCTACGTGAGAAATTTAGTCAATACCGTTTTAGACAGAATATAATCCCAAATAATATCAAGAAAAACACACCAACAATTAACAAACAACAAATGAAAAAACTAATGTATGTATGTATGGCTGCCGCAGCACTCAGCGCATGTGGCCCTAAACAAGAACAAGAGCAAGTAGCAGACGATTTCAGCTATAGTGTGGAGCAATTTGCCGACATGGAAATACTTCGCTACAAAGTGCATGGATTTAACCAATTGCAACCCAAGCAAAAAGAAATGCTTTATTACCTATCACAAGCAGCACTGGAAGGACGTGACATTTTGTTTGACCAAAACGGCAAACACAACCTGTGTATCCGCCGCACACTAGAAGCCGTGTATGTGAACTATGCAGGAGACAAGACCTCAACAGATTTTCAAGCATTAGAACTTTATTTAAAAAGAGTGTGGGTGGCAAATGGTATTCATCACCACTATTCAGGCGATAAATTCATCCCAACCTTCTCAGAAGCATTTTTTGCAGAAGCTGTGAAGTCCATTGACCCTACCCTTTTGCCTTTGAGCGAAGGCGAAACAGCAGAAGCCTTAGTAGAGAAACTTACTCCGGTGATTTTTGACCCAAGCGTAATGGCTAAACGTGTTAACCAAGCGGCAGGCGAAGACTTAGTGGCCACCTCTGCAGGTAACTACTATGAAGGAGTGACTCAAGCCGAAGCAGAAGCCTTTTATGCTGCCATGAAAGACACCAATGACCTCACCCCGGTGTCATATGGTCTGAACTCCAAGCTCATGAAAGAAAACGGAGAATTAGTAGAAAAGACCTACAAGGTGGGTGGTATGTATTCAGCCGCATTAGAACGTGTTGTAGGTTGGCTTGAAAAAGCAGCAGCAGTGGCAGAAAACGACAAACAACGTGAAGTGATTGAGAAATTGATTTCCTATAACAGAAGTGGTTGTTTGAAAGAGTTTGATGAATACTGCATACTATGGGTACATGACCTTGAATCACAAATTGATTTTGTGAACGGATTTACAGAAACCTATGGTGACCCACTCGGCATGAAAGCAAGCTGGGAATCACTCATCAACTTCAAAGACATTGAAGCCACCAAGCGTACAGAACTGATTAGCCAAAATGCACAATGGTTTGAAGACCATTCACCGGTAGATGATCAATTCAAGAAGGAAACCGTAAAAGGTGTGAGTGCAAAAGTGATTACAGCCGCTATGCTTGGAGGAGATTGCTACCCTACCACCCCTATCGGAATTAACCTTCCTAACTCCAACTGGATTCGTCAACAACATGGTTCAAAATCAGTGACCATTGAAAACCTGACTGAGGCATACGACAAAGCCGC
>CALGCU010000021.1 GCA_937886455.1 uncultured Bacteroidales bacterium
GATACACGTAGGATACACGTAGGATACACGTAGGATACACGTAAGATAAAGAATAGAAAACAGAAGGAATCATAATGTATCATCAAGGAAAACACCAAAACGTAACGGCTGATATTTCAAATATTGTAGCTATATGGAAGATATACTGCACTCGCTGGGAAAAATATTCAAGCAAGCTGGATATTTCTCGCTCGTTTGTTGCTATCTTTAGATAAGATTATACTGCACTCGCTGGGAAAAATATTCAAGCAAGCTTGATATTTCTCGCTCGTTTGTTGTATCTTTGTAAAATGGTATGAAGGTTCATACGTTTTTATTCGCATTAAATTTTTAACAATCTCTACCATTATGAGCACAGATGATTTATTTTACCAAAATCTAAGCGTTGACAATCAGTTGTGGCTGTCCGGGTATTTTTCTACTTCATCATCGTTAGTAAAAGATTTTCTAAAGAATGTGGATAAGGGTTCTTTGGGTTGGAGTCGAGTTGTGATATCCGATGATGTTGTTATGGATATGAATAATTTTTATTATCCAGAGGTTGTTGACTTTCATGTCAATAAGAAGCAACATGTTGTGTTGAATATTGATCAGGATGTTTGGGTAGGTGATAAACAGGTGCATGTTGACAAGATTAGATTGTCTTTAATGCCGTTTAATATTTTGATTTATAGTATTGGGTTGCATGTTGAGCATGTTGAGCTTTCTCAAATGTTTTCAATCTTGAACCAATTACGTCAAATCAATAGTTATGACCGCAATGAGTCAGTAGGTGAGTTTGTGAATGTTGCTATACAGCCTGTACGTGAATTGTACGCTCTGTTATCTGGTAATAAGTATGAGCGTAATTCTCAGTTGGTGGAGAATGGTAATAAGTTGAAGATATTTCAGGTTGTCACCACATCGCATGTGCTCCATCAGTTACCAAATGCCAACAATTTGTTGTATAGTTTGGGGACATTGAGTATGAACGATCCGGATGATTACATGAGCAGTAGTGAGGAGTACATAGAGAGTGTGTTGAGGACTAACAAGGTGTCGGTATTTAATAATTGGTCGGCTCTTTCCTTGTTGGATACGATGACGTTTCTGACAGATAGTGGTATTCGTGATTATGTTCGCACTAATTGGTTGACAGATTACTTTGAATTGATTTATCTTTATCAATTGTATAGAAAGATATTTCTTTATCGCACAAACAATGCTTTCCGCTTGAAGCGCATGCCAACAAATAAGCTTCAACAAGACATTGATGTGTTTAATAATCACTACTCTTTCAGTTATATTTCTTATAATTTTTTGCCCAATATCTTGAACAATACGATAGAGTTGACCTTCGAGATTTCAGAGGAGTTGGAGCAAATCAATCAGGTGGTGAATCGTGTGTTGCAGCTTGAGACCGAGCATCGCGAGAAGCAATCCAATACATTCTTGACTTTTTTGGCTGTGATTGCTTCTTTTTCTGCTATCTGGGATACGAACTGCTTGATTGATGCGATTTTTAATTATGAGAGTTGTTTTGATGTGGCTATAGTTGGTTATCGTTTGATTACGTCAGTTTTATTGGCTATTGTATTTATAGTTGCTATAATTTCAAAACGAAAAAAATGATTCTACTATGCAACATCTACCGTCTTCCTTAAGATTGCCATTGGAGTATTTTGAAGAGAGTAAACGTGCTAATAATTACTTGCTCTCAATGAATTATATGCTTGATTTCTTTGAAATCACTTCTCAATATGTATCCATTGTTTTGTTGGGTATGTTACGTCGTGAATTGAGGAGTGAGAGTGTGGTTCCCAAGGAATTGACAAATGCTATTATTAAGATAGACCGCAAGCGTCCATTGTCTTTTGGTGATTGGTGTAATGATATTCTTCCCTTGTTGCTTCATTCAGCATCACAAATAATGCCCAATGACCCGACCGTTGTTGCTTTGAGGCGTTCCATTAGCAATAAACGTAATATTTTTATTGGCAACAAATATGAGCAAAGTATCGTTCAGATCAGAAATGAGTATCGTGGTCATGGTATGACCTTGGCAAACGAGATTTATGCTGAGGTGGTGCATACATTGCAAGCCCGCCTGGATGAATGGGTAAGTACATTGTTGTCTATACCTCATTATATTGACGAATCCGAATTGTTTCCTTTGGTTCACAGGTCAGAAGAAGGTCATGTTTATGTGTTTCAGACGCTGAAGGATGAGTATGTGTCATATGTGAGTTCACATAAAGATGCTACTATTAAGATAAATGACGACTACAATAAAGAATTTGATGAGTGGATGCAAGCACTGATGCCTTCTTTTGATATTGCTAAATCACTGAATTGGCAGGAATATACGCGTCTGACTCATGATAAATCAGAAAGATATTTGTCATCAATCTATGAACAAAAAAAGTATAACCGTGAGTTGTATGTTGAGCGTGAGAACATTGAGGCAATATTTTCTGAATTTGACCAATCAGGTAAGCAGATATTTCCTCTTTTGGGAGAGCCCGGACAAGGTAAAACCAATCAGTTGTGTTATTGGGTAGAGCGATTTATGACTCAGCAGAAACCTGTGTTGGCATTTGTTGGAACAGAATTTATGGATACGTCATTGGAGCAAACATTGCGTAATCAGTTGTCACATCGTAAGCCCATCAGCAGATTGATAGATGACCTACAGCGCCAAGCCAAGGAGAATGACCAACATATATACATTTTTTTTGATGCACTGAATGAGTGTATTAAATATAATAATGATGAAAAGTCGGCATCCGGAGCCTTGGCTTTATTTGATGATATATATCGAATATTCGGTGATGAAAAATATGATGCTTTCCGTGTGTTGATAAGTTGTAGAAACTATACTTGGGTTCAGCACATATTACCCAAATTAAAAGAGATCAACACATCTGTCTTCTTTGGTTTCGGGCGAGAAGAAGAGCTTGCCATAAGGGGTTTCTCGGATTCAGAGTTAGAGAATGCATATGCTATTTATGGCTCATTGTATCAGATGAGGACCAACTATCATGAGATTCATCGCAGTGTTTTATTGCGACTGAAAGACCCATTGATTTTGAAGATTGCATCCACGAATTATTTAGGCAAGCCAATGCCTATTGATGATAATATAGCCTATACTTCGAATCAACTTTTCCAACAGATGACTGAAGATATCACATCTTCCTATGCGGGTAACAAGCAAAGAGCGATTTTGAAATATATCTGTCAATGGATGCTCTCATTGTTTGAGAGAGGAACAGCCTGTGACACTATATATATGTCACAGGTGAAAGTTGCTTCAGAAGATCCTATATTAGTAAAGTTAAAAGAACTGATATATGGTAAGGATGGAACTTCTATTGCTTTTGGCGAACTATTAAACAAACCCGAAAGGCCTATTTTGAGGTTGGTAGATGGAGAGAAGCTTCAATTCGTGTATGAACGCTATCTGGAGTTTATCATGGCAGTGGAATATTATTCACAACGTGTCAGTGATGTGAAGCAACTTACAGCAGATGATGTATATGCTACTACACGAAAAGCTGCTATGACTGAGGTGATGTTGTCTGTTTTACGAAATGTGATTTTGATGGATTACATGCAGACAAGTTCAACCGAACTGATACTTCAATTGGTGGAAAAATATGGTGATGATTTCACTATAAAGTCGTTGGTTCATAGTTGCATGAATGTGTTGGTGAATGAACATTATGAGAAGCAGTTGTTTACAGTTCTCACGCATCTATTGGAACGCGATGCAGGTATGGGTGAACAGATTATGAGGTATAATGCTCTCTGCAAGGTGGTGAATAAGGGTAAGGCAGATGCACAATCCATAGATGAATATAAGTTGCTTGCAAGTCAGTTGAAGCCTATCATGCGATATAGGACTTTGGCTAATCAATCTTTAATCAATGGTATATTTCTGACTGATTATTTTAATGAGGGGCTATATGAACAGAATCCGTTTGAGTTGTTAGATAAAACGATGCAGGAAACAATTAACGAAGTAAAAGATCAGACCTGCATGTATATTTATTACTTGTCTAATAAAACTTCTACGCAATCATACATTCCTCTCGAATGTAACTTAACGGATAAGATTACGGAATACATGTTGGATTATGTACGTAGTTTATCGTTATGGAAAATTCCTTTCGTTGGAAAACAACGCTTAAGGTTGTTTGTATCATATTTGGAAACCGGTGTCAGGCTGAAGGTTTTATTACTTGTAGAGACGCTAGTCAATGCAAAAGACGAACAACGTCAGCGTGTAGGTGAATTGTATCAAGATATTATATCTGTTATTAGGCATTTGACAGCCAACTTAAGCTTGCTTCGTATTATTCGACCATTTTTAACGCAAATTTTGCACAAGCAGTTGACATCTCAATCGTCTTATTGTAACAATGTGATAGAGTATCAAGGGTTGTGGGAGAATGATTATATTCCAACTAAGTCGAGTGAAGACACATGGGACAAATGTGACTTGATGGAGGTGTCTAAATACTTGAAAAACTACTCATGCTACATGGGTAAACAGGCGACTCACACAATTGATTCAATGCCTGATTTCGGACTGATTATAGACAAGGTGCTTCAAGCATATCAAACCGGTGATGCTTTGTCTTATTTTATTCTTGAGCGTATGCTTGTAGTGCAATCATTGACGCAGCCCATGTTGTTTGTGGAATTTTTTGAGCGTATATGTGAGGGTGATTTTCATAAAACAAAGTGGTGGGATTATAGCCAAATGTCCTTGTTGTATGTACTATATCAGGCCGGCATCAAGATGCCAAGTTTTCCTGACCGATTGTGGCAGATTATGACCGAGTGGTGTGAAGATTGGACCTTACGATTACGTGGGTATTATCGAGGGAGAAATAGTCATTTGGCCAATTCTATGCAGTTGTACAAACGAAATGTGATGGCCTGGTATTGCATGGTTTATTGCTATCGATTTGGCGACAAGCCTGATGAGATGATGCAATCATTGCCCTTGATGCATAAGTTGATAGATCGGGCTATTGCAGAGCGAGATAAGGAGCTATTGATTCATTTGTTACAAAGCATCAATGAATTGATAACAGACTCTGGTTCAGCGGGGTATATCTATGCAGCAAAGGATTTGTTGTATTATGTGATTAAGCAAATTCCGGATATGAAAGTAATAGAGGAATTTGAGGCAAATGTTTCTATCCGTTATTCGGACACTTCAGAAGATATTATTGCATTGATAGGAAGAATATTGAGTACAGCCAAACTATATTTTCCGCAACAGATCAATGAGTTTTTACAAAAAGATACCATTGGTCTTACTTTCCCGGGATTGAATAAGTATAGTAATGAGCTATTGACTTATAATCCAGAGGGCGACAAGTTTAGTGACTTGATAACCCATCGATTCGGTAATTTTGTTATCTGGGCCATCGTTAATGAGCCCATTATAGATGAGTTGATTATTGAAGTGTGTGAGCAGATTCCGAATTCAAAAAATGCTTTTGACTGGATTGACCATGTCACTAAGATCGGTTTTAAGTATATGTTTAATTTAAAATAATGACGTTCAATGTTTAAATGTAGCATTATGATAATTCTTTCTTCATTGATTGTTGCACACAGAGGAGGTGCTCAAATAGGGAATGAAAATACGCTCTCTGCTTTTGAAAATGCAATAGCAGTTGGCTCTGATATGGTGGAACTGGATGTTCACATGACCA
>CALGCU010000022.1 GCA_937886455.1 uncultured Bacteroidales bacterium
AGTGCTTTTTTAATTACCATTTGTATATGAGATAGTTATATTATTTCATTATAAATGGATCCTACAAGTACCTCTGCTACTTTTTGAAGTGGGGACAGTGCTTTTTTAGTTTGTTTTGGATGTAAAAATGTATATAGAAAATAGGGATTGGATAGTGGCTATTGCCTAATGGCAAGTAAAAAATGAGTTGTACAAGGTTTGTGCTATATAGAAGCATGATAAAAAAAGTGTGTCAAGGTTTTCTTGACACACTTTTTGAGATGATTGGAAAACTTTACCACCAGTGGGGGTATTGCTTTCACGGAAATGTTTTATTTTATTTCACCACTACTCGTTCTACTTTACGTAGCAGTGTACCGTCTGTTTGATGAAGAATCATTTCTACAAGGTAGATACCAGCAGAACGTGGCATGTCTACTCGGATGTATGTATCCCTCAGTACTGTGCGACTTATTTCAACTCCCAACATATTGAGTATGCGTACTTCTGTGTACATAGGAGCTACACTTTGTGTAAGAACCTGTGCTTGCGCACCCGCTTGCAGGTAGGTATTAGACAGACTTACATCACGTGATTTATCTGCTTCTTTTATTTCTCCTAAGTTAGCCGGGCATGACATGATTTTTTCTCCATCCTTCTTGCGTGTAAGTTCCACTTCATACACAGCAGACATATCCAGTTTTTCTTGCACATAGATGAATGAATTCGTTTCACCCGGCATAGGTTGTCCATTTTTATACCACTGGTATTCTGTGTATTCATATTCAGCCGGATCTTCTCCCCCATCTTTAACAGCCGAGATGAATTCCGGACGACGTACACCTAAGACATCATCCCAACGATGCGCTATAACGTCAGCGGGGAAATAGCCAAATTGTGTAGTCATGGTGCTATCTATACAATTACCATGGAATACGAGTTCCACTCGATACATTTTCTTTTCCGCATCTTGGGGTATATCTACACGAATTTCCCCTTCTTTGTCAAGCGTTATACCTTGAGGTCCTGCGAATGTATTTCCGTCCTTATTGTTAGCATCAACAAGATTGACGTCGACGGTTTTTGCCGTACCTTCGTTGACATAAGGGATATTAAAATGTAAGTTATTAATATCACAGATGTCTTTTTGCACATCACCAATGTTCATATCCATCACATCAAGAGGAGGAACAATGACATTAAATTGATAAGTATTTAAACACTCAGATCCGTCAGCAGTTTCAGCGCTAGGCATGATAGCCACTATCGTAACCGGGAATGTCCCCCCTTCAGCGGGGAATTCCACGACAACTTCTTCTGTAGTAGCCACTCCGTACTCTCCATTTTCACCAAACTGCCATGCAACCACTACAGGGTCATCTGTTTTTTCTTGTACCGGTTTGCCATTTTCGAGTGTATAATTGGTGTAAATAGCACTATTGCTTTTGAACTTCACTGTGTTTTTACAATCCGTAGGTTCAACTACATATTCAGCATCAGCTTTAGGCAGGCGGAATAAACCAGAAGCCTCAAGGATATATCCACAACCCGTTTCTTTATTGAACACACGGCATTCATAAACATTCACGTCATCAGGTTTAACAAGTAATTTTTGCGCGAATCTATCTTGTCCTTTGTAGAAAGGCTCACTCATATTATAAGGTTTTGTCCACTCATAGGAGAATCCTTCAGGAGCGACAAGATATTGTTCATTTGGATTGTCACAACCCGCACGTTTAAGTTGTCCGTCATTACATCCGAGCGTGAAGTAGATGTATCCCCAGTGTTCGCCCAAAGAGCAAGCACGGTTCGTGATACGAATTTTAATTGTTTTACCTTTATAGTCTTGTACATTAAAAGCCACAAGTGTCCAATCACGCCAGAACACATTAGAGAATCCCGTCAAAGAAGGAGAAGCTTTGTACCATCCTGATTTTTCACCACCTTGATTATTCCAAACATCTTCATTCATAGGCGGACGGAAGTCAAACCGGTCCAGCACGATCCGGGTCTCCTCCGACACCTGCCCCAGGCAGGCAGCTTCATATTCCCGGTCGCCGCAGGCATTGCGCAGCGCCGCATAGGCAATGGCAGCAACAATGGAATCGGTATCCGGGTTGCGATGTCCGGTCACATAGATAGGATACATAAAAGGTCCTCCTTCTTAAATCGTAACTTCACCTGCAAGATTGGTGGAGAATAATTTCGCAATTTCGTCGGGGCCCATTCCCT
>CALGCU010000023.1 GCA_937886455.1 uncultured Bacteroidales bacterium
GCCCGACCCCTACGTCCCGAACGTAGTGCGCTACCAACTGCGCTACATCCCGATTTTATTTTTTTGTTCCGCGCTTAAATGTTTTCTTTTTCGCAACGGGTTGGTTGTTCATTATTTCTTTGCATTGCTCTTCTGTGAGAGTGCTTGCGTCTTGTCCTTTGGGTAGTTTGTAGTTTGTTCCATTGCATGTGATGTATGGTCCGTATCTACCATTGAGGACTTGTATGTCTCCAAAAGTGTGAATTACCTTGTTGAGTTCTTCTTGTCTTTTGGCATTGATTATTTCAATGGCTCGCTCTATGCTAATGCTTAGTGGGTCGTCGGCTGTGCTGAGTGAGTAGTATTTTCCGGTGTGCTTAATGTAGGGACCGAAACGTCCTGTTGCTACTGTTATTTCAGCTTCTTCGTAATTGCCCAATGTTCTTGGCAGTTTGAAGAGTTCTACAGCTTCTTCCAGTGTAATCGTCTCTAATGACTGATTTCGCTTTAGCGGTGCAAAGATAGGCTTTTCTTCGTTATTAGCCAAACCAAGTTGTGCAATTAATCCATAACGACCTATTTTTACTGAGATTTGTTTCTTGCTAACCGGGTGAATACCAAGAATTCGTTCTCCGACTTTCTTTTCTGAGTTTTCGAGTGTTTTGATTACTGTTGGGTGGAATTTTTTATAAAAGTTGTCAATAACTTCTATCCACTGTTCGTTTCCTTCGGCTATGGCGTCGAATTGTTTTTCTACTTCAGCTGTGAAGTTGTAGTTGAGGATGTCGGGGAAGTATTGTGTAAGGAAATCATTTACCACTATTCCTATGTCTGTTGGTAGGAATTTTCCTTTTTCGTTGCCGTATTTTTCGGTTTTAGTGGTGGATGTTATTTTTCCGTTTTTCAGTGTGAGTTGTGTGTAATTTCGTTGTTCTCCTGTTTTGTCTCCTTTTTCTATGTATCCTCTGTTTTGTATTGTGGAGATGGTAGGTGCATAGGTGGATGGTCTGCCAATTCCGAGTTCTTCCATTTTCTTCACCAGGCTTGCATCTGTGTATCTGAACGGTCCTTGTGTGAATCGTTCTTGTGCGATGATTTGTTGTGGTGTGAGTTGTGCATCTACCTGCATGATTGGCAATAGATCGTCGTTGTTTTGTTCGATTTCGTCGTCTGTGCCTTCCATGTACACTTTTAAGAAGCCGTCAAAGGTAATGACTTCTCCGTTGGCTTCAAATATATAGGGGTTGTTTTCTATGTTAATGCTGATAGTGGTTTTTTCCAGTTGTGCATTGCTCATTTGTGATGCAATGGTTCGTTTCCATATCAGGTCGTATAGTCGTTTTTCTTGTGCAGTCCCGTCTATATGGTGATGGTTGATATAGGTTGGGCGTATTGCTTCGTGGGCTTCTTGTGCTCCTTTTGATTTGGTGGCAAATTGTCTTGATTTGACATATTTGCTTCCTGCTATTTCAATAATTTCCTGTTTGCAGCTGTTGATTGCTAATGAGGAAAGGTGTACGGAGTCGGTACGCATATAGGTTATTTTACCTGCTTCGTAGAGTTGTTGTGCTACTCGCATGGTTTGACTCACAGAGAATCCTAACTTCCGTGCTGCTTCTTGTTGCAGGGTGGAAGTGGTGAATGGGGCAGCCGGTGATTTTTGTGTGGGTCGTTTTGTGATGTTTGCAATGCGGAATTCGGATTGTTTGCATTGTTCCAAAAACGCCATTGCTTCTTCTTTTTGTGTGAAGCGATGGTTTAGTTCGGCTTTGAGTTCAACAGGTGTTCCTTTGGCATCTATTCCATTGAAGAGTGCGGTGACTCTGTATGCTGCTTCCGGGGTGAATTGTTGAATTTCTCTTTCTCTTTCTACAATGAGACGAACAGCCACTGACTGTACACGCCCTGCGGAGAGTGCGGGTTTGATTTTTCTCCACAGGATGGGTGATAGTTCAAAACCTACAATACGGTCTAACACACGGCGCGCTTGTTGTGCATCTACCAGGTTGAGGTCGATGTCTCTGGGGTTTTCTACAGCGTGTAGTATGGCTTCTTTGGTTATTTCGTGAAATACGATGCGTTTGGCCTTTTGTTTGTCAAGTCCTAATTCATCAAATAGATGCCATGCAATGGCTTCTCCTTCACGGTCTTCATCAGAGGCGAGCCATACGACTTCTGCTTTTTGTGCAGCGCTTTTAAGTTCGCTTACGAGTTTCTTTTTGTCTGCGGAGACTACGTATCTTGGTTTGTATCCATTGGAAAAGTCTATGCCGATTCCTGCTCCTTTTTCGTCTAAATCGCGTATGTGTCCGAAGCTGGACATGACTTTATAGTCTTTGCCCAGATATTTCCCGATTGTTTTTGATTTAGAGGGTGATTCGACGATTACAAGATTCTTTTCCATGTGTTTCTGTGACAGACAGGTAAAAAACGAGCGCAAAGTTATGAATATTTTTCTAAATGTAAAAACATATTGTTTTGTTGTGTTTTGTGGGGGTGGGATGTGTATAGGTAGGACTTGTCGGATGATTCGTGTTTGTCAGAGAGTAAAGTTAAAATTATTCTTGATTGTAGTTGGTTTCTACTTAGTTCCTATCTAGTTCCTATCTAGTTCCTATCTAGTTCCTACCTAGTTCCTACCTAGTTCCTATCTAGTTCCTAT
>CALGCU010000024.1 GCA_937886455.1 uncultured Bacteroidales bacterium
AGGAACGGCTCAAATGCAATTGCAAGGTTTGCGCACAACTGCAATGAGATGTTCAGGATTGTTGCAACCCTCTCCATATCTGTCTTGGCAAGTTTCCAAGGCTCGGTCTCGGTGAGGTATTTGTTTCCAAGGCGTGCAAGGTTCATTGCATCCTTAAGTGCCTCACGGAACTTGTATGTGCTTAGGTTGTGCTCCAGAGAAGCCTTTATCACAAGTTCAGCATATCCTTGCCATATCTTCCGGTAAAGGTGGTGTAGGCAAATCAACCGTATCTGCTAATTTAGCAGTAGCATTGGCTCAAAAAGGCTATCGTGTAGGTCTTTTAGATGCAGATGTACATGGTCCGAGTATTCCCAAGATGTTTTCCATTGAAGACGCTCGTCCTTTGCTCAATGAGGTAGATGGTAAAGATTTGATTGTTCCGATAGAGAAGTATGGAGTAAAAATTCTTTCCATTGGTTTCTTTGTTGATCCCGACAGTCCTGTGATTTGGCGTGGTGGCATGGCCAGCAATGCAGTTAAGCAGCTTATCAATGAAGGCGATTGGGGTGAGTTAGACTATTTTCTTATAGACTTACCTCCCGGAACCAGTGATATTCATCTTACCATAGTTCAGACCTTGCAGTTATCCGGTGCTGTAGTTGTTACCACTCCCCAAGCGGTAGCTTTAGCCGATGCCCGTAAAGGCATCAATATGTTCCGCAATGACAAGATTGACGTTCCTGTGTGGGGTATTGTAGAGAACATGGCTTGGTTTACGCCAGCCGAATTACCCCAAAATCGTTATTATATTTTTGGTAAAGACGGAGGCAAGAACTTAGCCGAAGAATTAGAAACCGCCTTGTTGGGTCAAATACCCTTAGTACAATCCATTCGTGAGGGAGGAGACGAAGGTATTCCTATCGCTTTACAAGAAGGTCATCCTGCAGCAGATGCATTTATACAAGTAGCAGAGAACATAGCCAATCACTCAACTTGTTAGTATTATTTTATTCTCCGATGAAACCCCATTGCCATTCATATATTCTTCGGTTAGTCAGTCTAACATTTTTTGCTTTAGCATGTAGTAGTTTATATGCCAAAGGGAAAATGTCATATAGTGGCTATTCCGGTGGTATGATGGTACATTCAGGCTATGTTTTTGGTGGAGAAAGCACTCCCCTTTCACAGGGAGTTGCCGTGAGCGAAGCCATTCCCATGTCCGGATTTCCCATAGGTCTTGGTGGAGCGGTTCGTTTTTGTTTTGGCGACTATTTACGTATAGGCACCGAAGGATACAGTAGCACCCTTTCCTATAATAAGAATGCGAGCTATTCACGCATTGGTTGGGGAGGTTTGTTAGCCGATTGCGCATTCCGTTTTAAGGAGAAACATTTGTTATATGTTGGTCTTACTGTAGGCGGAGGCAGTTGCAAGAATCTCACACTTATGCATGACACAGAAGCAGATTGGGAAGTAGAAGAGAACACTTCCTATCGCAAGTATGCATTTATGGTATTAGACCCATTTGTGGGTTATGAATATGCTTTGACCTCCAAGATACATTTGATATTTAAGTTGGACTACCTCTTCAATGTTTCCAATCCACAACCCGATTTTTGTACAGGTCCCCGATTGTATGTCGGTTTTATGTTTTGTAGAGAACCTCATAAAGGATAACCATGGCAAAAGAAACTCAACAAAAGCGTTATGATGCAGATGATTTAAAAGAAGCACTGCGCATTGTACAACAAGGCGGTGTAATTCTTTATCCTACCGACACTGTTTGGGGCATAGGTTGTGATGCCACCAATGAGCAAGCAGTGAAGCGTGTATATCAAATTAAACAGCGTATAGACAGCAAGTCTATGTTAGTATTGATTGACAATCCGGTTCGTCTTACGGGTTACATTGATGAAGTTCCCGATATGGCTTGGACACTAATTGACATTACCGACAAGCCCCTTACGATTATTTATCCCGGAGCTAAGAACCTTGCTCCCTCCCTAATTGCTGAAGATGGCTCCGTAGGCATTCGTGTTACTTCCGAGTTATTCTCATCCCATTTGTGTGCACGTCTCAATCGTCCACTTGTTTCCACTTCAGCCAACTTGAGTGGTGCGTCCACTCCGTCCACATACGCCGAGATTAGCGATGAAATCAAGCAAAGTGTTGATTATATCGTACATTATCGCAGAGATGATGTCCATAAGTCACGTCCATCTTCCATTATTAAATTAGGCAAAGGTAATTTGGTAGAGATTATACGAGAATAATGAAACTACATTACAAACACATATTCAATGAACGCACGTACTCCAAGATGCTGGAATGGCGTGAAGCACATATTACAGAGAAGCACTTTGTACTCCTTTTAAGCTTTATGGTTGGTGCCATGAGTGCTTTTGCCGCTGTTTTGCTCAAGAGTAGTATTCATTGGATTCAACATTGGTTAGATACAGCCTTTGTGTCTGAGATCAATTATTGGTATTTGATTTCTCCTGCCATTGGTATTGCCATAGCATCAGTATTTGTTCGCAAGGTAGTGAAGGATGATATCAGCCATGGTATTACTCGCATTCTTTTTGCTATTTCTCAGCGCAAAAGTATTCTCAAGTTACATAATACATGGTCTTCTTTGGTGGGTAGTTCCATTACGATTGGCTTTGGTGGTTCAGTAGGGGCAGAGGCACCCATTGTGTTGACCGGTGCCGCAATTGGTTCTAACCTTGCCAAGTTTTTCAAGATGAACCAAAAGACTATGATGTTGATGATTGGTTGCGGTGCAGCCGGCGCTATCGGTGGTATATTTAAAGCTCCCATTGCCGGTTTGGTATTTACGTTGGAAGTGTTGATGCTTGACCTGACCATGACCTCCGTTGCCCCTTTGTTGATTTCATCCGTTACTGCGACCTCTATTGCATATGTGTTCACAGGCAGTGGTTCCATGTTTGAGTTTTCCATGAACGATCCCTTCTCCGTTGATCGCATACCCTATTTGGTGATATTAGGCGTTGTTTGTGGTCTTGTTTCACTATACTTCACCCGTGGCATGAATTATCTGGAAGGAATCTTTAAGCGCCTTAAGAAGCCGGAGTATAAAATGTTGTTGGGAGGTAGTATGTTGGGTGCTTTAGTCTTTTTATTTCCTCCTTTATATGGTGAAGGTTATGATGTAATTGCCAATTTGCTCAATGGTAACTCCACTTCCACTCTGGATGGTAGTTTGTTTTCATTATTAGGCGACAGCATTTGGGTGTTGCTTGTTTACTTAATTTTAGTAGTCTTTTTCAAGATATTTGCGAGTGCAGCCACTAATGGTGGTGGCGGTGTTGGTGGTATATTTGCACCCTCCTTATTTGTTGGAAGTGTGACAGGATTTATTGTTGCCCGATTGCTTAATTTGATGGGTTGTGGCATTCCTGAGGCCAATTTTGTATTAGCCGGAATGAGTGGTTTGATGTCAGGTGTGATGCATGCTCCGCTCACCGGTATATTCTTGATTGCCGAACTTACAGGCGGTTATGACCTATTTATGACTTTAATGGTTGTGTCTGTGAGTTCCTATATCACTATTCTCTTCTTTGAGCCTCATAGTCTTTACTCCATGCGTTTAGCACAAAAGGGAGAGCTTCTCACTCACCACAAAGACAGAGCAGTTCTCACGTTGTTAAAGATGGACAATGTGATTGAAACCGATTTGACTGTGTTACATCCCACAATGACTTTGGGCGAACTTATCAAGGTGATTTCACATTCACGTCGCAATATATTCCCTGTGGTTGATGTACGTTCCAAGCGTCTATTGGGTGTGTTACTGCTTGATGAAGTACGTAACATCATGTTCCGCCCTGAGCTTTATGACCGTTTCACAGTTGGTCAGTTAATGATTTCCCCTCCTGCTATATTGGACAATGCCATGCCTATGGAGAAAGTGATGGAAGTGTTTGAGGACACTGGGGCTTGGAATTTACCCGTAGTGGATGAGCACAAGGTATATTTAGGTTTTGTTTCAAAGTCAAAGATATTTAACTCCTATCGGAGTGTGTTGGTGCATTTCTCCGATGACTAATCTCTGTGATATGAATAATCAACAAAGTTATGATGCAGCACTCGCACAGTTGCATGAGATTTTAGCCCAATTAGAAGGTGGCACTCCCCTTCCTATGGAACAATATGTAGCTTTAGCCCGTAAGGCCAAATCCCTTATAGAAGAATGCAGAGCCTATCTTGTGGGCGTAGAGCAGGAGATAGAGTCTTTAGTCAATTCTTGACGATAGACTTCTCCGGATGTGGGCTGATATGTCGGACAACAATAGTAGAAATCGACTTGCTTTTTGATAGATAGTTCCTACCTAGTTGGTATCTAGTTCCTACCTAGTTCCTATCTTGTTCCTATCTTGTTCCTATCTAGTTGGTATCTGTTTTGTATCTGTTGATATTAGTGTAGTAATGGA
>CALGCU010000025.1 GCA_937886455.1 uncultured Bacteroidales bacterium
CTCTGTTTCCACCACACGTGACACATGGTTTGGATTGGTTAGAGAAAATGCTACAGCCGCGAATTCAGGCACCAATTGTCCTTTCCCCACAAAACCCAATTCACCGCCTCGGGTTGCACTCTGCGTGTCTTCTGAATATAAGCGTGCTAACATAGAAAAACTGGATGAACCGTTGTTCACTCTTTCGGCAAATCCACGCAACCTTTCCTTAATTCGGTCTATCTCCATTTGAGGTACAGTTGGCTCAATGGTAATCAACTGCACTTCCACTTGCGTAGGTATCAGGGGAATACTGTCTGCCGGCAACTGTTCATAAAACTTGGCTATTTCCGCCGGAGTTGATTTTAAGTCGCCCACTAATTGCTGCTGCATTTGTTGAATCACCATTTGGTTGTGCACCAACTCATACATATCTTCTCTGATTTCAGCCATTGGTTTGCGGAAGTATTCCTCCATTTTTTCTTTTGAACCGATTTGTGAAATGAAGTAGTTAAGGCGCATTTCCACCTGTGAATTCACAGTGTTTTCGTTTGCCACCACACTGTCCAGTTCGGCTTGGTGTAAATACAGTTTTTGTAAGGCTATTTGTTCAGGAATAACACAATAGGGGTCGCCGTCCATTCTCACTCCTTCATACTGATTTCTCAGTCTTTGTTCTTCCACTTCCGAGCGCAAAATGGCTTCATCGCCCACCACCCATATCACTTCGTCAATAACATTGTCTTGTGCAGTTGCGCCAAGTAAACACAATAGGGTAGCACCCGCACTCAACATTCTTTTAGTCCACCGATTTACTTTTGTCATTACTTTATATTGTTCTTTGATTTCTATTATTTTTGTATAAAATAGACTGCACTCGCTGTGAAAAATATGCAAGCAGGCTTGATATTTCTCGCTCGTTTGTTCCTATTTTTGCTCCCATGTTACAATATCTCCATTCAGCAAGGCTTCTTCATACATGTCTTGCTCCAATTTTTGTACCAATTCCACTTTTCTGCGATTGATAATCAATTCTTTTATTTCCTCGCGTGCATACTCAAACGGACGTATGTCACCAGTCAACTTGCTCTCTTTCAGGTAGAGAAGCCCGGTACGTAGTGAGTCTGAAAACTCCACAAATCCCTTGTTTTCTTTCAAGAAATCATCCACTCGTTCAATCGGTTGTGGGAGCAGACGTCTCACTTCAGAAAACGGAATCCACCTATCCATAAAGTAGTCATAACTCACTGCATTCTGCAAAACATATTTCTCTATTTTGTCCACAGCATCAGAGTCGGGCTGACTCACCCATTTTTTTACATCTTCCAAGTGAGGCGCTTGCAGAGGTACCACCACCAGTAGACCTTGAACGATTTCCTCCGTCAGGCGCATAGACGACGCATACAGTTCATAAAAATTTGTCAGTTCCTCTTCTGTAATTGCTCTGTCCAAGCGTTCTGCCACTATCCTTCTTTCATACTCATGCTTTAACAAGTCCTTTTTATAGTCAGCCACAAGACGTTCTATAGTCGGCTCGTTCGATAAATTTCGTTTGGCTGTTTCATACATCAACACATCCGTAGCCCATCGCTTAATAAATCGTTTGGCAATCAGCGCACTATCCTCTTTGCTCACACCATTAGGAATCACATTTCTCAGGTCTTGTTCATACAGAAAATTACCTGCCACCTCTACGATAGGCTGCCCTTCTGTCTTTTGTCGAAACATCTCACATGCAGTGCAACAAC
>CALGCU010000026.1 GCA_937886455.1 uncultured Bacteroidales bacterium
AAAAATGATAGCATATATGGGAATGTTTACAATGCGTAAGCCGCGCGGCTTTCACCATAGTTACATCTATGTGGACGAGCGCAAGGAGAAGTT
This sequence comes from uncultured Bacteroidales bacterium, assembly GCA_937886455.1. Lineage (GTDB taxonomy): Bacteria > Bacteroidota > Bacteroidia > Bacteroidales > Paludibacteraceae > Gallipaludibacter. The sequence continues at coordinate 94 of CALGCU010000026.1, forward strand.
GGCCAAGATGACCGAAGATGCCAAGCGCGATTTGGGTATGTTGCCCGAAGAACCGTATAATCCTGAATCAATTCGTGGAAAATTTCTGGAATCTACAACTCATCTTAAAAGAAAAAAAGAGAGTGGAGGAGCCCGAATGTCTCCACAAATAGCAGTGGTTCTTATAGTGGTATTGCTGTTTGTCCTGTATTATTTGGTAAATGGTTATTGGTTTGGAACATGAGTAGTTTAATAAGAATATTGCCACCCGATGTGGCATCGCAGATAGCGGCGGGCGAAGTTGTAAATCGCCCTTCGTCTGTTGTTAAGGAGTTGATTGAAAACGCAGTCGATGCAGGCGCCACAAATATTAAGATATTAGTGGTTGATGCCGGACGTACATCTATACAGGTCATAGATAATGGCTCCGGTATGAATCCGGAAGATGCAAAGAGAGCATTTCAACGCCATGCAACATCTAAAATTAAACAAGCCGAAGACTTGCTCACACTCAACACTATGGGATTTAGGGGGGAAGCACTGCCTTCTATAGCTTCTGTGGCTGTGGTGGAACTCAAAACGAGAAGACACGATGATGAACTGGGCACACGATTAGTGATTTCCGGAAGTGAAGTGGAAACGCAGGAAACGGTAAATTGCGCTCAAGGGGCAACATTCGATGTTAAAAATCTATTCTTCAATGTACCTGCAAGAAGAAGATTTTTGAAAGTCAATACAACGGAACTACGAAACCTCAATACTGAGTTTCTGCGCATAGCATTGGTCAATCCACAAGTCGCATTCTCCTATGTGGTGGACGGAGACGAAATACATAATCTGCCGGCTACCTTCACAAAAATGCGCATTGATAACCTATTTGGAAGAGGAAGAAAAAACTTGATGCAGCAACTCTTAACCATCGAAACTGATACGCAGATAGTGAAAATAAGGGGATTTGTGGGCAAACCGGAAGGAGCACAAAAAACAGCCAACCAATTCTTCTTTGTGAATGGACGATTCATGAAACATCCTTATTTCCACAAAGCGTTAATCACAGCCTATGGTAATATGTTGGCACAAGATGAAAACCCACACTACTTCATTTACATGGATGTGGACCCCAAAGACATTGATGTAAATATACATCCCACAAAAACAGAGATTAAATTTGTGGATGAACAAGCTATTTGGGCTATATTGAATGCATCTGTAAAAGAGGCTTTGGGAAAATTTAATGTGGTGGACGCTATTGATTTTAATCAAGAGGACGCACCGGATATCCCACTCGTAGGGGCAGATAATTGGCAAAATATCAAGGCACCTACCACCACCATCAACCCTCAATACAATCCATTTGACAAGCCTACAACCTATACCAGAAAAAGCACGCAAGACTGGAAACTATTCTACGAAGAGGGAAACAAAACTTCCGGAAACAAAAATGATATCAATATTGACATACCGCAAGAAGAACCAAGTACTGAACAAGTATCTACATGGGAAATAAGTCCGGAAAAAATAGCATTGGCTCAGCAGTTGTGGAGTCAATATGTGATGATTCCGGCACAAAACGGAATGTTGTTGGTTGAACCCAGGCGTGCACATGCCAGGATATTATATGAACGTTACCTGACTTCACTCAAACAAACAAAAGGTGTTTCACAACAATTGCTCTTCCCGGAGGAATATGTGGTGCCAATGGAAGATAAATTGTACTTCGAACAAATTGTGGAGGATTTGCAATGTCTGGGGTTTGACCTAGAACACATGGGGGACAACTTGTTTAGAGTAAATGGCATACCGGCTGACCTCCAAAACTCAATGCCACAGGATGTGTTGGACGAAATAGTCTTTGCGGTGAAAAATGCTCCTACTAATATTCGAGAAAGTTACCAAGAAATCACAGCAAGAACATTGGCTAATGCGGCAGCGTTGAAAATGAAACGAGCACTGACAACAGAGGAAATACAAGACTTGCTCAACAATCTGTTACACTGCAAGAACCAATTGTATGATGCCAACGGAAGACAAATCATGATTTTTATTGAAAAGAAAGAGTTTGATAATCGCTTCTAACTGATATGAGTAAAAAACTTCCACTTACCTTAGGTACCGAACCGATAACAAAACTCCTGAAAGAGTACGCCATGCCTTCTATCATCGCCATGACTGCCTCATCGCTCTACAACATGGTGGACAGTATCTTCATTGGACACGGAGTGGGTGAGTTGGCATTATCGGGACTGGCAGTAACATTCCCACTAATGAACCTCGCTGCTGCATTTGGATCTCTTGTTGGAGTGGGAGCAAGCACACTGATTTCTGTAAGATTGGGACAAAAAGATTATAAAACGGCTCAACAAGTATTGGGCAATGTATTTGTACTGAATCTTATTATTGGAGTGTGCTTCACAGCATTATCGCTCACATTCTTAGAACCTATCTTAATGTTCTTTGGAGCAAGTCAAAACACATTGCCTTATGCAAAAGATTATATGACTATCATCCTCTTGGGAAATGTCATCACTCACATCTATTTAGGACTCAATGCTGTTTTGAGAGCATCTGGACATCCACGCTTATCCATGTATGCCACCATCACCACAGTACTACTCAATGCCATTTTAGACCCTATATTTATATTTGTCTTTGATTGGGGCATTAAAGGTGCGGCCATCGCTACCATATTAGCACAAATCATTGCATTAACATGGCAGTGCAAACTATTCGCCAATCCAAATGAATTACTACACTTCCAAAAAGGCATATTCAGATTGAAAGCACGAATAGTGAAAGATTCTCTCGCCATTGGAATGGCTCCTTTCTTGATGAATCTGGCCTCATGCTTCATCGTAATTCTCATCAACAACGGACTCGGAAGATACGGAGGAGACTTGGCTATTGGAGCCTATGGCATTGTGAATAGAGTGGTTTTCTTATTTGTAATGGTGGTAATGGGATTCAATCAAGGAATGCAACCTATTGCCGGATATAACTATGGAGCGCTACAAATGAATAGGGTGGTGGAAGTGCTCAGAGTTACTATTCAATATGCTACAATGGTCATGACAATAGGCTTCTTAGTGGGAGTATTGATTCCGGAATGGGTGGCAAGAATATTCACTTCCGACAAAGAGCTTATCGACCTGGCTGTCTATGGGATGAGAATCACTGTAGCTGCATTCCCCATCATTGGTTTCCAAATGGTGGTGAGCAACTTCTTTCAAAGTATCGGATTGGCAAAAAAGTCCATCTTCCTGTCACTCACCAGACAAGTACTCTTCTTAATCCCACTCTTGATAATCCTCCCCAAACTTTGTGGCATAATGGGAGTGTGGATTAGCTTGCCAATATCGGACTTTATTGCTTCTATAGTGGCGGCAATCATGTTACATCAACAACTGAAAAGATTCAAATTACACCAAACAGAAACGCTATAAGGTATGATACTCAACATCGGAAGACAATTAGGAAGTGGTGGACGGGAAATAGCCCAAAAAGTCGCCCAAGATCTAAATATGAAATATTTAGACAAAGAACTCATTTTGTTAGCGGCAAAGGATAGCGGAATAGCTTTTGAAATGTTTGAGCGTGCGGATGAATGTACGCAAAAAACAGGAAGCTTCTGGGGATTTCATCTGCCATGGATGATTTCACTGCCTTGCGCAGAGGGACTAACCAATGATACACTCTTTCAGATTCAAAGTGAGGTCATCAAGAAAGAAGCAGAACAACACAATTGCATTTTCGTAGGAAGATGTGCTGACTACATACTGAGAGAACGAACAGATTGTCTGAATGTATTTATATCGGCCAATGAAGAACATCGGATTCAACGATTGCAAAATAGTCTGAAAATTACTGAAGAGGAAGCAAGACAATTGATAGAGCGAACCGACAAACAAAGGGCTGCCTACTACAATTTCTATACGAACAAAACATGGGGAGAAGCTGCAAGCTACGACTTATGTATCAACTCATCCGTCTTAGGAATAGAAAAATCCTGCCAACTAATTGAGAGTTTCTTGGAGTATATGAAGTAACTCAAACCTTATTCCGACCAAGCAGACTTCACGTCAAGAAAATTACGCTCTAAACGAATCATTGCGTCAGCCATGAAGCGATAAAAAGATGGCCAATCTTCACGGCGATGAATGTCTATACCGGAGTGCATGGTGTAGATGCGACTCACTGTCTGACCTGTCTCTAATAAAAATGATTCTTGCCAAATCAAGCCTTCGGGAAAGTCTTCCTCCAAAATGACTTTATAACGAAGAAAATGCTCATAAATACGTCGATGACGAGAAACATCTTTATGCGAAATCTCCAAAATAACATACCCTCCATCACGAGTGGCGTCAAACTTCAAACTCACCCCCTTAAACTTAGTATTGTGCAATAAAAATTTCCTGCGCTTATAGCGAAGCGCTGGTAAGGAGGATGAGTAATCGCCAAATCCTTCCCAGAATTCTTTCTTTAATAATTTAAGTTCGTCGCGTGAATACATAATCGCATGCGAAAATACGCAAATATATGGACATACAAAAACAAATAGATTCTATATCCGAATCTAAAATAAATAACGCTCTATTGACCGATTAGGTTAAAATATATAATATATATTAACGTATCATCAATAGAGAACACTTTGAAGTTATAGAAAAATACTTATCTTTGCCGAGTGAAATATTTTTAACCTATATATTTTTAACCTAATCTAATACACATTTATGGAACCGATTAAATCGTTCAAAGAATTATCTGCACGTCTTACGGCTGTCGGTAGAACAAGAGTGGCACTCGCTAACGCTGTAGATGAACACTCATTGGAGGCTATCACGATGGCTATCAAAGCCGGATTTGTAGAAGCTTATCTCGTGGGAAGTGCGGAGGTAATTAAGCAGTTTGATTTCCTGCAAACTCCGGATGTTGCACCTTACGTGCATATAACCGACATCGTTGACACCTTAGAAGCCACAGTGGAAGCTGTGAGAAAAGTTAAAGAGGGTGAAGCGGATGTGCTGATGAAAGGATTAGTAAACACAGACGTACTCATCAGGGCCATTTTGGATAAAGAAAAAGGACTGCTCCCTCCCGGAAAAGTGCTCTCTTTCACAGCTACGTTCCAAATACCGAAGTACCATAAACTACTCTTCTTCGCAGACCCGGCTGTAATACCTTCTCCTAACGTGGAACAAAGAGAAGCGATTATTAAATACACCATTGCAACTGCACGTAAATTCGGTGTACAAAAACCAAAAATCGCACTCGTGCACGCCACTGAAAAACCAAGTCCAAAAATACAATACATGAATGACTATCTCGAAATCATGGAAAGATACAAAAATGGTGTCTTTGGGGATGTCATCATGGACGGACCGGTGGATGTGTTCTTGGCTTTAGACAAAGAAAGAGGAGCCATCAAAAAAGTACCTACACCTGTGTTGGGAGATGCAGACATTGTCATATTCCCTAACTTTGAAGCGGCTAACGCTTTCTATAAAGCACTCATCTCATTCGCAGATGCGGAAATGGGAGGTATGTTGGAAGGTACATCAAAACCGGTAGTGCTCACTTCACGCTCTGAAGATATTCAATCAAAATTTAATAGTATCGCTTTAGCTTGTATTTCTGCAAATGAATAAAATTTTAGTTATCAACCCCGGATCAACCTCTACAAAAATTGCCGTCTATCAAGATGAACAACAAGTATTATTAGAGGTAATTAGACACTCTGCTGAAGAAATTGGACGCTATGAAAGAATCGCCGACCAATATGAATTCCGCAAAGATCTTATAATTAGTAAAGTACAGGAAAAAGGTATCCAAACCAATGACTTTAACGCTATCATCGGACGTGGAGGAATGGTCAGACCTTTGGAATCTGGAGTATATGCTGTCAACCAAGCCATGTTAGATGACTTGAGAAACTGCAGATATTCTGCTGAACACGCAAGTAACCTCGGAGGGGTTATTGCATACGAAATGGCTAATGCCATCGGATGCCCTGCATATATTGCCGACCCCGTAGCGGTGGATGAATTGTGCGACCTTGCACGCGTTAGTGGACACCCGGAACTTCCACGACGTTCTATCTTCCATGCTCTCAATCATAAGGCTGTCGGAAGACGCTACGCTAAGGAAGTGGGTAAAAAATATGAAGAACTCAACCTGGTCATCGTACACATGGGTGGAGGTGTCTCTGTGGGTGCACACAAACTGGGTAAAGTCGTGGATGTCAACCAAGCATTAGACGGATGGGGTCCTTTCTCTCCTGAGAGAGCGGGTACACTTCCTGCCGGTGACCTTGTAAAACTTTGCTTTAGTGGAAAATACACCGAAGCGGAAGTCAAGAAAATGCTGGTAGGTAAAGGAGGTTTCTTCGCACACTTAGGAACTACTGATGCACGTGACGTTGACAACATGGTTGAAGCCGGCGACAAGAAAGCAGCACTCATACTGGATGCATTCTCTTATGCGATTACCAAAGAAATCGGGGCTATGTTACTGGCAATGCAAGACAAAACAGACGCCGTTATTCTTACTGGAGGAATCGCATACGACCCATTCGTAGTGGAGTACATCAAGAAATATGTAACTCCTTTTGCTCCTGTTGTGGTCTATCCGGGAGAAGATGAAATGGGAGCATTGGCGGGATGTGCTCTACGTGCTCTTAATGGAGAACCGGTGAAAACATACTAAAAGGCTGAACAATTTCACGCTCTGAATGTTACATATAGTAAACAACACTAAACATTATATACTATGAATAGAGATGAAATTATTTGCCATTGCATGGGAATCACCCGAGGCGAAATAGAAGATGCAATTGAAGCGCACAAACTCACAACAGTGGATGAAGTTGGAGAAGTCACTTCTGCTGGAACTGGATGTGGAGGCTGCCAAGAACATATCCAAGAAATCTTAGACAAGATAAATGGATAAATTCAACAAAATAAACAAGGTAGGTTGTCCTTTGGGGCAACCTACCTTGTTTTTATAAAGTCATACCACAGATTACAACTCCCAAGCCAAACCACTGGCTCCTAAAATAGCTGCATCACTCTCTTTTAATTGAGAAAACAACACTTTAATCTTACCTTTCCACATAGGCATAAGGTTTTGATTCAAACTTTGCACCACAGGCTTCATCAACAAATCACCGGCTTTGGTCAAACCTCCAAAGAGAATAATTGCCTCTGGTGAACTAAACACTACAAAGTCTGCAAAGGCCTCTCCTAACATCTTGCCCGTGAATTCAAAGATTTCTTTGGCTAATTCATCTCCTTGCACAGCGGCTTCAAACACATCTTTGGATGTGATGTCTTCTAAAGGTATATTGCGAAGAAGGCTGGGACTATCTGTGGTTTCTAATTTCTCACGTGCTGTACGAGCCACTCCTGTGGCTGAGGCATAGGCCTCTAAACAACCCGTCTTTCCACAACCACACAACCTGCCATTATGACGCACCATAGTCACATGACCCAATTCTCCTGCAAAGCCATCATGACCATACAACACTCCGCCGTTCACAACAATACCACTGCCCACTCCTGTGCCTAAGGTAATGGTGATAAAGTTCTTCATTCCACGAGCAGCTCCATAGATCATCTCGCCCACTGCTGCTGCATTGGCATCATTGGTCAATCGAACGGGCAAACCTATACAATCGGTCATCATCTGGGCAAAAGGAATCACTTGTTGACCGCCCCATGTAAGATTTACGGCATTCTCTATTGTGCCATTATAATAATTGGCATTAGGCGCACCTATACCAATGCCTCGAACATCGCCTAAGGAATAATTCTTCTCAACCAATCGTCTTACTGCATCACAAAGATTGGTCACAAATTCTTCACTGTTAGTGGTGTCATTACTGCGAATGGCGGTTTGGTCAAGCACATTTCCACGAGCATCTACAATGCCTATCTTGGCGGTTGTAGCTCCTATATCAATCCCAACTACATAAGGTTTTTCCATAAGTAAATATTTTTTTTATGCGAATCAATCGCTGGTTAGTAAAATGCGTTAGTCATCACAAATTCTTATCTAAGAACAATTTCATGCGTTGATACAAATGCTTGTATGAATTACCCTTGCGAATAAAATGATTCTCATCGGGATAAATCTGCATCTCAAACTGCTTACCGGCTTCTACTAAACGATGAACATATAAGTAAGCATTCTGAACATGAACATTATCATCGGCTGTACCATGCACCAATAGTAAGTTACCGGTCAACTTGTCTGCGCGCAACAAAGGAGAACCGGCATCATAACCGCTGAAATTCTCTTGAGGACGACGCATATAACGCTCTGTATAAGCTGTGTTATACAAACGCCAATCACACACTGGGGCTACTGCTATTCCGGCCTTAAACACTGGCTCATCTGCACTCAAACACATCAAAGTCATGTAACCTCCAAAACTCCAACCCCAAATAGCCATACGGTCTGCATCTACATAAGGAAGACTGCCAAAATAACGGGCTGCGCCTAATTGATCGGTCACTTCCAACTGACCTATCTTACGATAAGTACACTTCCTGAACTCAGAACCTCGAGCGCCGGTACCACGACCATCTACACATACCACTATATACCCCTCAGCAGCTAATGCATACTCCCAGTCTATCTTCCAGCGGTCTAACACTTGCTGTGAATTAGGACCGCTATATTGCACTTGCAACAATGGATACTTCTTGCCCTCTTCCATGTGCTGAGGCTTTACCATCCAACCATACAATTGAACCCCCTCGTCTGTGGTCAATTCTATAAATTCTTTACGAGGCAAATTCAATGCTTTCCAGGCTGACTCCACTGATTCATTATTGTGCAACTCACGCACTGATTTGCCCGATTGCTCACACAAAGTAACTCGCGTTGCCTTTTCTGTGCTGGAATAAGTGTCTATATAGTACTTCATCTGAGGTGAAAACACCGCTTGATGTGTTCCTTTCTCGTTCGACAACAGCGACTTCTTACCGGTGCGCAAAGACACGGAATATAAGTTACGCTGAGCAGGATGTTCATCTGCTGTTTGAATATAGGCTGTCTGCCCCTTCGCATCAATGCCATAAAAAGACGTCACATCCCAATTACCTGCAGTCAACAACTTCTTGTGCAAGCCGGTCTTGTCATACAAATGCAAATGACGATAACCATCTGTCTCATTCACGGCTATAAACGAACCATCTGCCAACCACCGCCATTCATCTATCTGCATAAAGTCCACATAGCGCTTGTCCTCTTCTGTATAAATGGTCTTACACAATGTTGACTTGCTGTTGGCATAGAGCATTTCCAGTTTATTCTGGTTGCGGTTCAAACGGAAAATAGCCAATTGGTCGGGTGCTCCTGTCCATCTGATTCTGGGCACATAACTATTCTTTGTGTCCAAATCCATGCTCTTCACGTTCATGTAATAGGTGTCATACACGCACACACTCACTCGGGCATTCACCTCGCCGGCTTTCGGATATTTATAACTAAATGAATAGGGATACAACTCCATCGGAGTGGAAGAAAAGTCTTGACCTAAGAAAAATTGAAAATCAAACATCTTTACGTCTGACTCGTCAAAACGAACAAAGGCCAATTGTTTGCTGTCTGGTGACCAATCAAACATCAAACGGGTACCAAACTCTTCTTCATACAGCCAGTCCGGAGTACCATTAATAATCTTACCCACCTCTCCATCTTTCGTCACCGCCACCACACTGTGAAAATCTGTCTTATAGACATACAGATTGTTATCCTCTGCCGCAAATGCTATATAACGGCTATCCGGAGAAAACAACACTGCACGTTCACGATGTGCTGACAAACGGCGCAACTCCTTACGTTGTATATCATACAAATAATGTTCGGCCAAGTAAGAATGACGATACACCTGCTCACGATTCGTGTAAAGCATCAAAAAACGCTCGCGAGGGCTCAACTCAAATCCGCTCACACTTTCCATCTTGCCGAGCTTGGTCTTCCCTACATGAAACACTGTGTCTGTTGGATTACCATCCCGAAGGGCATACTTCACAATCATACTATCACCACACAACTGGTAATAATGCTCATCATCCTCCGCAAATGTCATCATCGGAGCATTGCTCGCACGATATTTGCCTGTACTGATGTCGTCCAATAGGTCGGCTTGAACAAACCCAAATGACAAGTAAACGAACAAGAATAAAATACTGCGCTTCATAATTTTCAATGGTTAGTATGGTTTCGTGTTTATTCGCTATCTTTTTTCAACTATAGACTCCATTCAAAGCCATCTTTGGTGTCCTTCACACTAAAGCCCAAATTGGTCAACTCATTACGAATCTTGTCTGATGTTCCCCAATCTTTGTTGCGTTTGGCTTCCAAGCGAATATCAAGCAACAAGTCGATAGCCTTCTGATATGCTTGAACATTCTTGTTATCCCCTTCATCCTCCATCTTCAAGCCTAATATATCACACACTATCACCTTCCATGCGGCCTGCAACTCTGCCAGGTCTTCTGCCGACAAACTTGCTTTTCCGTCTGCCACTGTGTTAATAGCTTTCGCACTTTCAAATAAATGACTGATCACAATTGGCGTATTCAAGTCATCACACATTGCTTCTTCACAACGATCCAACAAGCCTTTTACATCCACTGTGGATGAAGCCGCACCTTTCAACTTAAACAAACGTTGATAAGCATCTCTCAGACGCTCAAATCCCTTTTCGGCTGCCAATAAAGCTTCATTGCTGAAATCCACTGTACCACGATAATGGGCTTGAAGAATAAAGAAACGTATCGTCATCGGACCGTATGACTGCTCCAACAAAGAATGACTACCGCTGAAAAACTCATCCAAGGTGATGAAATTACCCAACGACTTACCCATTTTCTGACCATTGATGGTAATCATGTTGTTGTGCATCCAGTAACGCACACTCTCATGACCTAAAGCTGCGGTTGACTGAGCTATCTCACACTCATGATGTGGAAACATCAAGTCCATACCGCCACCATGTATGTCAAAGGAATCACCCAGATACTTCGTACCCATAGCAGAACACTCCAAGTGCCATCCCGGAAATCCTTCGCTCCATGGACTCGGCCAATGCATGATGTGCTCGGGCTGTGCTTTCTTCCACAAAGCAAAATCCATGCTTCTGCGCTTCTCGCTCTGACCATCTAATGCACGGGTGGTCTCAAGCAACTCATCGATGTTTCTGCCCGACAACTTGCCATAATGATGCTCCTTGTTATACTTCTCCACATCAAAATACACCGAACCCTCACTCACATAGGCATAACCCGCATCCAAAATGCGTTGAACAAAAGCTATCTGCTCTATAATATGACCGGACGCATGGGGCTCAATGCTCGGAGGCAACACATTAAGTGCTTCCATGGCTTTGTGATAACGATTCAAGTAATATTGCACCACTTCCATAGGCTCCAACTGCTCCAAACGGGCTTTCTTTGCCACTTTGTCTTCGCCCTCATCGGCATCATGCTCCAAGTGACCCACATCGGTGATGTTACGAACATAACGAACCTTATAGCCTAAATACTTTAGATAACGATACAATATATCAAACGTTATGGCTGGACGTGCATGACCCAAATGGGCATCACCATACACGGTCGGACCACACACATACATTCCCACATGTTCCGGATGAAGAGGAGTAAATGGCTCCTTACGACGACTGAGCGTATTATAAATAGTTAGCTGTTTCATAAAAAGTTAATTTTGACTTACAAAGATAGTGAAAGGCGAGCGAAATAGCAAATCCAAGTTTACTTGAGATTTGATATTTCCGAGCCGCATCCTATCTTATCCAAAGATAGTGCAAAGCGCAAACCGAGCTCCCTCCACCTCACATGCAAGCGTACTCCAGCGACACGTCCTAAAGTTCGCCCGCGAGCGTCCTATCATCCTCGGGACCATCTCGGGACCACTAGATAGGAATAAATTTCTTTTTTAACGGACA
>CALGCU010000027.1 GCA_937886455.1 uncultured Bacteroidales bacterium
CTTGAAATGCGTGCTTCTAACCGTAATAAAGTGGAAGACATGTACACTAAATTCCCTAACGCAACTAAATTTACTGCAGGTAAGAAAGCATGGTCAGTTAAGTGTGATATTGCTCTTCCTTGTGCATTCCAAAACGAGTTGAACGGTGACGACGCTAAAGAATTGATCGCTAATGGTACTAAATACTGCTGCGAAGTTTCTAACATGGGTTGTACTCCTGAAGCTATCCACACTTTCCAAACTAATGGTGTGATTTTTGCTCCTGGTAAAGCAGTTAATGCCGGTGGTGTTGCTACTTCAGGTCTTGAAATGACTCAAAATGCTGCTCACCTTTCTTGGGCTCCAGCAGAAGTTGATGCTAAGCTTCACTTCATTATGGAAAGCATCCACAATGCTTGTGTTAAATTCGGTACACAAGCAGACGGAACTATTGACTATGTTAAGGGTGCTAACATTGCTGGTTTCATGAAAGTGGCTCAAGCTATGCTTGAACAAGGTATTATCTAATACTGATAACAACCATAAAGAGAAAAGCGGGTGGGGTACTACCCGCTTTTTTTTGTTGCTTCACTCTTGAGTTTATCTCAATAATTTGCATTATCTTCGCATCGCAAAATAAATTTATCATATTAATTAACCCTACAACAATGAAAAAGAGTATTGTTATATTCCTACTTGCCATGTTTATGGGAGTGACATCAGCTCAGGTTACAACAACATGGAGAGTGGAAGCCGGATATGTTCAACCTTACCAGTTTGGAAATGGATATAGAACGACCTATTTTCACGGTGGAAAATTAGGTGCTTTGGTTGATGTTAATTTTAAGTACAATCTCTCTTTGCAAACGGGGTTGACATACTCTTTAGCATACGGCATAAATCAACAAAACTATCCTTATTTGGGTGAATATGTGCGATATTCTACACAGTTACATCAATTGGATGTGCCAGTGCGTGCTGTGTATAAGTTGCAATTACCTAAACAGTTTGCGCTTTTTGCGTTTGCCGGCCCTACCTTCCAAATAGGACTTTATGCTCCGGAAAAGGCGGATTCTCACCTATCTGATATTACGACAAGTACCACCGGTATAGTTTCTGGTACTACTAATGTGTATGCGGAGCGTGTTCTTCCTTTTAACTTTATGTTAGGAGTGGGAGGTGGTGTAGAGTGGACTGATTATCGCTTGCAAGCCGGTTATGATTTTGGTATGCATAATCTCTATCGCAATGAGTTAGGAGTTAATATGTATCAACGCAATTGGTTTGTGTCTTTTTCATATGCATTTTAAGCAGAAGTTCAGATACTGTCCGGCGTGTGGTGCTGTGTTCTATGAGCATAATTTCAAGTCAAAAACATGCCAACATTGTGGTTTTACGTTTTATCATAATCCCTCAGCTGCTGTGGCTGCATTTATAGTTAATGATAAAAAAGAACTATTGGTGTGTCGTCGCGCTAAAGACCCCGCCAAGGGTACGCTTGATTTGCCCGGTGGATTTGTTGATTATGACGAAACTGCAGAGATGGCAGTATGTAGAGAGGTGTTAGAAGAAACAGGACTTCAACAGAGTGTTGTTGAATATCTGTTTTCCATACCCAATCATTATCTTTATTCTGACCTTGATGTTCCTACTTTAGACCTTTTTTTTCAAGTACACTTGACACAGTCGGTACCTTTATATGCTGCAGATGATGTTGCAGAATGTTTCTTTGTGCCTATTTGTCAAGTGGATGTTATGCAGTTTGGCTTAGAATCTATCAGACAGGCTGTACAGAGATTTAAAACGATGATGAATTGCTAATTCGTTGTTGAGAAGAACGTACATAAACGAATCAGAAAATTATCTTCTTCCTATCTTTATCCTACGTGTAT
>CALGCU010000028.1 GCA_937886455.1 uncultured Bacteroidales bacterium
CAATACACCACCAACAGAATAGTGTGCGGCAGGAGCTACCGGTATCTCTTGAGTAAGATCATATCCATACTCCTTACATTTTGCATTTATGGCAGGAAAACGTTTAAGAATCATCTCTTTATCAAGATGTTTAAGAGATAATATTACATACGGTCTATTGTCAATAATCATCTGTTTGAAGATTGAACGGGCCACAATATCTCTTGGTGCCAACTCAGCAAGTTCATGAATAGGAACCATAAAACGTTTGCCATCCTTATTAAGAAGGTAAGCTTTCTCTCCACGTACCGCCTCGCTAATCAGAAATGCCTGAGAGGATTCCTTTCTGTATAATCCCGACGGATGGAACTGAATGAATTCCATATCTGCAACACGGCAGCCAGCTTTATAAGCAATTGCAACACCATCACCTATAGTTGTAAGTGGATTTGTTGTTCTTGCATAAATGGCAGATGCTCCTCCCGATGAAAGAAGAACATTATTGGCATAAATCAATACCTCACTTCCATTGCTTTGGGATTGAAGCTGAGGATTTTCACTCCAGCATCTTACTCCGTAACATACTCCATCCTTTACTAAAAGATCCAGTAAAAGAGTATTCTCAAATATTTTGATGTTGCTTTTAGACTGTGCTTTTGAAATTACAAATTCTGTAATCCAACGTCCGGTAGAATCACCTCCGGCGTGTAAAATTCTACGCTTGTGATGTCCTCCTTCAAGTCCAAGTGCCAACGAGCCGTTCTCCATATCAAACTTCATGTCGTCAGCAATAATTTCCTGGATTCTGTCGGGACCTTCATTAACAAGGATGTCTACCGAACTCTCTTCGCATAGACCTCTACCTGCAATAAGTGTGTCTGATTTATGAATTTCTGGGTTATCATCTTCTGAAGTTACTGCTGCAATTCCACCTTGCGCGTTAAAAGAGTTACTCTCTCTAATGAAAGATTTTGTTATAACGGCTACACTTCCCTTCATTGATGCCTTGTACGCAGCATATAATCCTGCAAGACCGCTGCCTACAACAATATAATCAAATTTAAGCATAATACAGTGTAATAAAAGATTTTATGTTACTCAATGATTACATCTGGTTATAAAGTAAATTAGATGTGATAATTACAAATATACAGATTTTTTAGATTTCTTTATATAATATTTAACTAAAACTTACCTTACTTACAATGGGATGCATTAAAATTACCGGATGAAATCCTAGCCCCCAAATTTACCCCTATTAGGGCGCCAATCCATCTGATATGATTGAACTTTAACTCCATTTTGTTTTAGGAATGATGCGTAGGTCATAAGGGTGAATATGAGTTTACCATAAACACTTAAAGTCCCAACCTTATCAAACTACGGTCCGTTTCCCCCTTCTGGTTGCTTTTCTGCTTGAATGAGTTGAAGTTGAATGAAACACCCAACCATATCATACGGCTTTTGTTAGTACTGCTATTCTTTAGATTGAAAAGGGTGTTATACGACCAGACATCCCATTTTGTGGTATTAAAGAGATCTGTAACAAGTATAGATGCAGTCATAGCTCCTTTCATAAAGCGTTGCTTGATTCCCATATTCATATGATGGGTAAGTGATGTGGTCAGTTGTGGGTAATATTGGGGAGTGGTGACAAAATATTGCAGCTGCAAGTCTCCCCCTTTCCAAGGGATAAAATCAAGCAGTATATTGCTATTGTTTGTCCAACCGTGGTTGTCTATATGCATGCCCTCAAATACACCTTTAGTGTTTACATAATAGGTATTAGCTCCTACAGAGAAATTCATCCACTTGGCAGGTGCTACCTTCAACAATACTTCAATACCAGTTTTTATATCGGAATCGGCATTGGCATAAGTGGTTATAAGAGACTCATTATCCATCTTTGTTATCTGCGATATATAGTTTGTGGTATGGCTTAAAAAGCCATTAACAAAGAGGTTTACAGCTTTGCTACTGAAGTTGTAGCCCAGGTCAATTTTTGTAGCTTTTTCTGGGACCAGGTGCATATTTCCCTGTTCGTAGGTTGTTGCATCTACCATACTCATATATGGGATAAGCTGCGGATAAGTTGGACGGCCTATACGTCGGGACAGTGCCAACGACAGGTCCTGATTGTTTGCAAGCTTGTAGGTTCCGGAGAGACTTGGAGCAAAGAAGAAACCATTATTGCGTTCATCTATTGCATCATGGTTGCTATGAAGTGTTACTGTTGAGAATTCGCCTCGTAAACCTACCTTATAACTGAACTTCTTTCCGATGCGTGAGGCAAATGTAGCGTATATGGCAGGTACCAATTCAGTATGAAGCATGTCTTTGCTCATCTCGTCAGAATAGATCCATTTATTTTGGGAAAGTTGATAAAACTCATGATATACATCATTACGACGGTAGGTAAGCTTTGCACCGGTTGCAAGCGTTCCTGTTTTGAACTTGTGCTTATAGTCTGCTTGTAAAGCTGGGATAAATGGACTTCCACCCGATACCGAGCGGTTGTTTTCTATGCCATTTTCCCAATAATGTGATGGACGTTCCCCCCAAATCTTAGACACAGAACTACGGACCGTGATGTCGGACACATCTGGCTTGATGATATGGGTATAGGCAACTGAGACTTCAATATTAACACGGTTCCAGGTTACATCATTATGACGGAACTCCTCATGGTCAACAAAGTTATTATGTAAATCCTGCTTTATGTTCAGACGGGGGATAATGGCTTTCACATCCACGCTCAAACGGTTGCGTGGGTTGATTCGGAAGTCAGCACCAAGTGAAAGGTTGTTGTTGAAGGTGTAGCGAGCAGATTTCATCTTTTGGAACACTTCATAACCAGTGCTATGTACCTTGCGATTTAGGATTGAGTTTATAGCATCGTCTTCATATTTGATATTATAGTTGAAACGCAACGATAACTTTTTTCGATTGCTTAACAGCGATATATTACCATTTGCAAAATGGTTGAATCCATAGTTTGCAGCCACCATACCACTAAAACCTTCTACACGTGAACGTTTTGAAATGATATTGATAATACCACCCGTACCACCCGCATCATGCGATGCATCGGGATTGGTTATCACTTCAATACTCTGAATGTTTGCTGCTGCAATTGTAGAGAGGTCGCTCACTGTTGTTGGCACACCATCCATCAAGACAAGTATGTTCTTGTTTCCACGAATCGCAATTTGGTTGTTTATAATGTTCACCGATGATGCTGAACGAAGCACATCAATAGCCGTTCCATTGCTTGATGACATATTTGCAGAAGCATTGATAGTTGTATGCTCCACGTTCGATTTTTGTGCAGCTTCGTTACCTGTAACAACAATTTCATCCAAAGCTATGGCATCTTCATTTAGGGTTATAACCCCCAAGTTGATACGTGGCTTATCTGGTGTGATTCTATCTTCAAATTTTGAATACCCTATAAACTCAACCGCCAAACGATATTCGTTGCCAGACTGTTTTGTTTTAAGCAAAAATTTGCCATCATTGTCAGTAATGACACCGGTAAGAGGAACTGATCCGTTATAAATAGCTACAGAAGCATACGATACAGGATTTTGATTTCTGTCTATGACCATTCCGCTAATACTACAAATGGCATTTTGAGCAAACACAGTAGCAGGAGACCAAAATAGCATCAGCAATGCTATACTAAATTTTATATGGACGAATCTTATATTGCTAATCATTTTTGCATTTCATATTATTCACACTCCAAAATTATATGATTTTATTTAAATATGAGGATTTTTGAATGTTTGATCTGTTACACTTCAGCCAGATCTACGACGCTGACAAGAGGATGAAGCGTCTCCACACCAAGTATCTAGTTGTAGTCCAGAACGGACTCCATAGTGATCATTTTATCTTCCATGATAGTGAATGTAAGTTCGTTTTCCGGTACAAG
>CALGCU010000029.1 GCA_937886455.1 uncultured Bacteroidales bacterium
CTATCTTGTTCCTATCTTGTTCCTACCTAGTTCCTATCTAGTTCCTATCTAATTCCTATCTAATTCCTATCTAGTTCCTATCTTATTCCTACCTAGTTCCTACCTAGTTCCTATCTGTTTTGTATCTGTTTTGTGGGTTATTTTTAGGACAAAGGTAGTAATCCTCCCAGTGTGTTCCGGGAGGGGTGAAGAAGTCAATAGATTGGTGTGTGTGTTATTGGTTAATGCACTGCCAAACAGTTACATCCACAAAATCTCCATTGTGTCTGATCCATTGTTGCATAATACCCGTTTGTTGGAATCCACTTTGCCGGAAGATATGGATGGAGGCAGGTATGGACACCGGTATGTGTGCGTACAATTGTTTGAGGTGTAGGAATTGGAAAGCATAGTCTTTGATGAGTTGTACGGCTTGAGATGCGTATCCGTTGTTTCTATAATCCCTATCAATGAGTATTCCCACCCCTGCTCTTAGGTTGTGTGGGTCAAAGTCTGTGAGGTCTATCGTTCCTACTGTGACATTGTCCACTTTACGAGTTATCATGAGGCGTAGTTGTTTTTTCTCATAGATTGTTTTATCAGAGTAGGCGATGTATTCTTTCAAGATGTAGCGTGAGTAGGGTTCTGTGGTGCATCCTACTTGCCAAATGTCCGTGTCATTTTCCCATTTATAGAGTATTTCCAAGTCTTCCGGTTCAAGCGCTCTGAGGCGTATGTGTTCATTTTCCAGGTACATAGTGTTGTGGTATTCTTGTGTTAGTTTTTCTATTTGTTTATACAAATTGTGCTGTGTGTGAGTCAGTTTGTTTTTTCAGTTCCTCAAATGTTCCTTCAAAGACGATGTTTCCTCCTTGTTGTCCACCTTCCGGTCCGAGGTCAATGATGTGGTCGGCTTGACGTATGACATCTATATTATGTTCGATGATGATTACGGTGTGTCCTTTGTGTATCAAAGCATTGATGGCTTTCATCAGTGTTTTGATGTCGTGTGCGTGTAGTCCTGTTGTAGGTTCATCAAACAAGAATAATGTTGGTGTAGTTTTTTCCATCGCCAAGAATGCCGCCAGTTTTACACGTTGGCTTTCCCCTCCAGAGAGTGTACTGCTTGCTTGTCCTAATTTGACGTATCCTATTCCTACTTCTTGGAGTGGCAATAATCTTTTCAAGATTTTTCTTTCCGTTGAGCCATTGAACTGGGAGAAGAATTCTATTGCCTGATTGACAGTCATTTCCAATACGTCGTGTATATTTTTTCCATGATAAAGTACTTCCAGTGTATCTTGCTTAAATCGTTTTCCGTGACAGTGTTCACATTCCAAAACAAGGTCGGCCATGAATTGCATTTCCACCGTGATGGTTCCTTCACCCTGACATTCTTCGCACCGACCTCCGGGTGTGTTAAAAGAGAAATATGCCGGTGTGTATCCCATTTGTTTAGCCAGTTGTTGATCAGCAAACAACTTTCTGATTTCGTCGTATGCTTTCAGATAGGTTACCGGGTTAGAGCGAGATGATTTACCAATTGGGTTTTGATCGTTCCACATCATTGATGAGGTGGAGACTACCAGATAATTTACTGAAACTTCCTGTAGTTTGCGCTGTACCTCCGTAGTGTTTTTTGAGTGCGGGATAAAGGATTTGCTTTATGAGTGTAGATTTTCCACTGCCTGAGACTCCTGTTACCACGGTCATCACATTAAGAGGGAACTTAACCGTTAGATTTTTCAGGTTGTTTTCCGTTGCTCCATCAATTTGAATATAGTTGTTCCACTTTCTGTAGAATTCGGGTTGTGTCATTTTTTCTGCTCCGGTGAGGTAAGCCCATGTGTATGATGCCTTTTTTTGTTCCTCTGTCAGTTGTTCTAAACGGTTGATTGGTGTAGCAAAGAGGACTTCTCCTCCGTGTCTTCCGGCTTGTGGACCGATATCGACTAAGAAGTCAGCCGCTTTGATAATTTGTTCATCGTGTTCCACTACAACTACCGTGTTTCCCAAGTCACGTAGTTGTTGCAGGACAGCAATGAGTCTTTGTGTATCTCTCGGGTGCAGTCCGATGCTTGGTTCGTCCAAGATGTAGAGAGAGCCTACCAGACTGCTACCCAATGAAGTGGCGATGTGTATTCTTTGGCTTTCTCCGCCCGATAGTGTATTAGAAGGTCTATTAAGGGTGAGATAATTCAGTCCGACGTCCTGCAAAAATCTGAGTCTGTTAGTTATTTCCAGCAGTAGTCTATCGGCAATGTTGTGTTCGTGTTCAGTGAGGGTAAGAGCGTCAAACCATTGCAATAGTTCTTTTACGCTCATATCAACTATATCTCCGATGTTTTTGTCTGCAATTTTTACATAGAATGCCTCTTGTTTTAATCGTTTACCTTCACAGAGGGGGCATTTTGTTTTTCCTTTATACCTGGATAGGAGTACTCGATATTGTATTTTGGCATATTGTTTTTCTTCCAGCATCGCAAAGAACCTATTGAGTCCTCTAAAGTATTCATTACCTCTCCATATCAGGTCTTTTTGTTCTTGTGTGAGGAGATAGAAAGGTTTGTGTATAGGGAAGTTAAATTTATCAGCATTTGCGATGAGTTCTTTGTTCCATAGACTCATCTTTTCTCCCCTCCAGCATGCAATGGCCTCTTCGTATATAGAGAGGTTTTTATCAGGCACGACCAAATCAGGGTCAATTCCCATTATTTTTCCGTATCCCTCACATTGTGGGCATGCACCCAAAGGGTTATTAAAATTAAACAAGTGTTGCGATGGAAGTGTGAAAGCGAGTCCATCCGCTTCAAATTTTGTTGAGAAGTTTTGTTGTTCCCTTGTTCCGTCTTGGTGTATGATACATATGGAGCATGTTCCTTTCCCTTCAAAAAGTGCAGTTTCCACCGAGTCGGTGAGTCGGTTAGCAGTAGAGGGTTGTCCATCCGTAGTGATTCTATCAACCACCACATAGAGTTTGCCGTCATTGAGGTTGGTTTTATCATCTACGAGGTCGGCTATTCTCACATCCTTTTCACCTATGAGGAGTCTATTAAACCCTTGTGCTTGGAGGAGTTGCAATTGTTCTTTTATTGTTTTCTCTTTAATTGCATTGAATGGAAAGAGGAGCATGAGTTTTAATCCGACAGGTAACTGCATGATGTGGTTAACAATGTCCTCCGCCTGATATTTTTTGACTTCTTTTCCTGAAATAGGAGAATATGTTTTTCCTATTCTTGCAAAGAGGAGTTTTAGGTAATCATAAATTTCTGTTACAGTACCGACGGTTGATCTTGCATTTCTTGTGCTCACTCTTTGTTGTATGGCGATAGCCGGTGGTAGTCCTTTGATGAAGTCCACCTCAGGTTTTTGTAGTTTTCCAAGGAATTGCCTTGCATAAGCAGAAAGGCTTTCTACGTATCTTCTTTGCCCTTCGGCATAGAGGGTGTCAAATGCAAGACTTGACTTTCCGCTTCCAGAGAGCCCTGTAATCACGACTAATTGATTGCGCGGTATTTCCAGAGTGATATTTTTGAGGTTGTGTGTCCGCGCTCCTTTGATGCGTATGTGTGTGCTTTTTTCAGCCATATTATTCAATTTTTGCATTGCGCTTTTAATATTTTCATCAACCCTATCACCAGTAACTAATACATCTTTAAAATTATATTTGTCTCTTACATATATTGTTTTTCCCCATACCGCCTCAAAGCTTACATCTGTAATATTGCCTGCCTTATCACTTTCCATGAAAAGAGCCGGAAGAGGCACAACACTTGTGGGATAACCGGCAATATTTACAGCAATGGGCTTTGAAAGCTTCATGCTCTTACCGTCAAGTCTCTGCTCAAGAGCTGAACGGCTCTTTTCAGGAAGACACTCATAAGCAGGAATGCTGATTTCAACGGTTTCGCCGTCGTTTTCTTCAAGGAAGGCCTTTGG
>CALGCU010000030.1 GCA_937886455.1 uncultured Bacteroidales bacterium
GACCATCTCGGGACCATTAGATAGGAATAAATTTCTTTTTTAACGGACAACAATATTAAAAATTAAACTTGTTTATTTTTATATAAACCAAGCTTCGGTTCAGCATAAAAAATAAATAAATTTATTTTATTCTGCTTTCACCTTGCATTATTTTTGCTATTTCGCTCGTCTTTCACTATCTTTAAATAAGACAGGATGCGGCTCGGAAATATTAAAAATTAAACAAGTTTATTTTTGCTATTTCGCTCGCCTTTCACTATCTTTGCAAATTGAAAAATAGGGCTTGAAAGTTCCTGTGATTGAATGTGTTTGTTTATTAACGAATAATAAAATGATTTTACCAATTTACACTTATGGTCAACCAGCTCTACGCAAACCTACAGAGGATATTGCCTTGGATTATGAGGGACTGAAAGAGTTGATTGACAATATGTTTGAAACAATGTATAATGCCTCTGGAGTGGGGCTCGCAGCACCACAAATTGGACTGTCTATCCGCTTGTTTGTAATAGATGCTGATGTGCTCTCGGAGGATTACCCGGAATGTAAAGGCATGAAAAAAGCCTATATCAACCCACAAATCATTGACCATTCTGATGACACTGTAAGCATGGAAGAGGGTTGTTTGAGTTTGCCCGGTATAAATGAAAATGTGGCAAGACCTATATGGGTGGATGTTACATACATGGATTTAGAGGGTAATACTCATCAAGAACACTTGGAAGGATGGGCGGCGCGTGTGTTTCAACACGAATATGACCACCTGGAAGGGCATGTCTTTACCGACCGCATATCTCCACTTCGTCGGCAATTTGTGAAAACTAAACTGGCAAACATCGCTAAAGGAAAAACACCTTGTCGCTATAAAGTTAAACGATAAACGAAAAATTATATGGTGTTGCGTGACAATTGGTTTAGTGCGGCAGCGGAGGCGGATAATGGAGCGCCTATTTTTATCAATGGAAGGGTAGATATTGAGGAGTTTCGTACTTCTGGAAAATTCCCTGAAAGGGTGGAAGTCTATTGGAACTATACTCCGGGCTACAACCATCTTCCATCTGACGATGAGGGAAAACTGATGGAAGAAGTGCTTGAACTGCTCAAGCGTGCTGTGGAAAAAGATAAATTGGCTATCCTTACAGGTGTATACACAGGAAATGATGAAAGAACAATGGTTTTCTACACACGCAATGCGCAAGCTTTTGGAACTCTCTTAAATGAAAAATTGAAAGATTATCCATTGTTGCCATTGCAGATTTATGTGGAAAAAGACACGGAGTGGAATGAATATGCTGAAATGCTGGAAGCAAAGGAATACGGAGAATAAGTGGAAAAAAGGATATACAAAACTCAAAATGCAATAAAATGTCTTTATTGACGTTTTGTATAAGATATATAGGTAGAAAAAAGAATGATTGATTATATAAAAGGAACCATCGAAGAATTAACCCCAACCTACGTTGTTCTAGAAACTGCTGGTGTTGGTTATGGTATTCACATCGCACTCACTACATATTCTGCTCTTGATAAACAAGAAACTGCAAAATTATATCTGCATGAGGTAATTAGAGAGGATGCTCATCTATTGTTCGGTTTTATGAACAAGGGGGAAAGAGCATTGTTTTTGTTGCTGATTTCTGTGTCCGGAGTGGGGGCAAATACAGCGAGAATGATTCTCTCTTCTTACACAGCAAGTGAACTTCGACAAATTATTGCAACAGGAAATGCTAAACTACTCAGTAGTATCAAAGGCATAGGACCCAAAACTGCGCAAAGAATCATTGTTGAACTCAAAGATAAGATACTCAAAGTGGAAGTGGATACGGATGTACAACTTCCAACGAATGATTACACGCCGGCTGTGGATGGAGTTAGAGAGGAAGCGGTTGCGGCGCTCACAATGTTAGGGTTCACGGCTGCTCCGGCTACTAAGGTGGTTAACCAAATACTACAACAACAACCGGATGCATCGGTTGAACAAGTGATAAAGGCGGCACTGAAAATGTTGTAAGACGATATAAATAACCGCGGGGTGAATCTATAAAAAATGGGCATGAATAGTGCTGATTGATAAAGAAAGAAACTGACTACTTGAAAAAAAATACGCACATACTCTTAATCTTGCTATGCCTGATGCTGGGTACGCTATATACGGTAATGGCACAAACGGTGATGCAGAATAACACTGTATCATCGTCGTCATTTTCTGAAGATACTATACCGCAACAACATCAACAAGAGGCATACACTCCTGCAACAACCCCCAAACAATACACCCAAGACTCCTATCTGGATGTACTGAAACAAGAGCCGGCTATTGAATTGCAAGACCCGGAAAATATCACTACCGGAGTGGAATATCAACCTGAAACGGGATACTACATCTTGCACACTCGAGTGGGAGATACGGATATTGCTACTCCTTTCATGATGACCGGAGATGAATATAGACGTTATTCTGAACAACAAGCCATCTTGAAGTATTGGAAGGAAAAACAAAACACAGGGGAACCTAACAACGAAAAGAAGTTTGACCTCACGGATATTAAGTTTAACATCGGACCGGCTGACAAACTCTTTGGACCGGGCGGAGTACAACTCAAAACGCAAGGATCGGCGGAATTGAAGTTTGGTATCAATCATCAAAAACTTGACAACCCGGTACTAACTCAACGAGCAAGGAATAATACAGTACTTGACTTTGATACTAAAATACAACTCAGTGTCAATGGAAAAGTTGGTGAGAAAGTCAACTTTAACATGAACTACAACACGGAGGCTACATTCGACTTTGACCAACAGATGTTAAAACTCAACTACAAAGGGAAAGAGGATGACATCATTCAGACACTTGAAGCGGGTAATGTGAGCATGCAATTGAATAGTTCGTTGATTTCGGGGAGCTCCTCTTTGTTTGGTATTCGCACCGACTTGAAGTTTGGAAAACTGAGCGTACAAGCTATTGTTTCGCAACAAAACGCAGAAAGCCAATCGGTGAGCTCTGAAGGAGGGGCGCAACGCACCAAATATGAGGTCACAATTGACAACTATGATGAAAATAGACACTTCTTCTTGTCACACTATTTCCGTGATACCTATGAACAAGCAATGAGCCAACTGCCTCACATTGTATCTGGTATCACAATCAATCGTGTGGAAGTGTGGGTCACTAATAAACGTGGTAATTATGACCAGGCAAGAAACATCATTGCCTTTATGGACTTAGGGGAAACTACTCATTTGGATAATCATCACTGGGTCATCACAGGGGCTACTCCTAATCCTTACAACAAAGCGAATAGCCTGTATGACGAGGTAAAAGACCTACCTAATGTGAGGGATATTCAATACACCAATTCTGTCTTGGCTGATAACTACACTGCGCTGGGTATTAACGGGGGAGAAGACTATGAGAAGATTGAAAGTGCGAGATTACTCGACCCTTCTGAATATACTCTGAATACACAATTGGGATTTATCTCTTTGCGTAGTGCACTGAATGCGGATGAAGTTCTGGCTGTGGCGTATGAATATACCTATGCCGGAAAGGTCTATCAAGTGGGTGAATTTAGTACGGATGCTGTGCAAACTCCAAATGCACTTATGTTGAAATTGTTGAAAGGTACTGCTCAGTCTCCGGGATTGGGAACATGGGACTTGATGATGAAAAACGTCTATTCTATTGGTGCCATGCAAATGCAAAAGGAAGACTTTGAATTGTATGTGGCTTATCAAAATGACTCAATTGGAACGGAACTGCAATACATCACAGAAGGAAATATAAAAAATAAAAACCTATTACGCGTGATGAACTTAGACCGACTCGACACGCGTGATAATACAAACCCGGATGGTAAGTTTGACTACATAGAAGGGTACACGGCTATTTCAAGTAACGGACGAATCATATTCCCTGTATTGGAACCGTTCGGTAGTCACTTACGCAAGGTTATTGGAAATGATGCTATCGCTGATAAGTATGTCTATCAAGAACTTTATGACTCTACACTGGTCATTGCACAAGAATACAGCGAAAAGAATAAGTTTGTTTTGAAGGGTAGGTATAAAGGCTCATCGGGTAGTGAAATACGCCTTAACGCCATGAACATACCAAGAGGTTCTGTCACAGTGACTGCCGGAGGGGCACGATTGGTGGAAAATGTGGACTATACGGTGGACTATATGATGGGTACAGTAACCATCTTAAATCAGTCGATATTGGACTCTAATACGAATATCGATGTTAAACTGGAAAATCAATCTACCTTCAGCATGCAACGTAAGTCCTTGTTCGGTACGCATGTGGAATATGCTTTCACGAAGGATTTGGTTCTTGGCGCTACTTTGATGCACTTGTCTGAAATGCCTTTAACTACTAAAGTAAATACGGGTAGTGAACCTCTGGCTAACACAATGTGGGGTATGAATGCGGCATGGAAAACGGAATCACAATGGCTCACAAACTTAATTGATAAACTACCTTGGACCACAGCTACTCAACCTTCTACTTTTGCAGTGAATGCTGAGTTTGCACAGTTGGTTCCTGGACACTCTAAAACTATATCATCTGCCGGACTGGCTTATATTGACGACTTTGAATCGACTAAGACAAATATTGATATTCATTATCCGTTCTACTGGACACTGGCAAGTACACCATATAATCCTAATGGAGGACTATTTCCGGAAGCGTCGCTAAGTAATAATGTTGACTACGGAAAGAATAGAGCACACCTATCTTGGTATACCGTTGACCAAATACTGGTTATTCCGCAACGTAATACGCCTGATCATCTGAGTGGCGATGCCGATGCGCGTAGTGACCATCGTGTGCGTGTGGTGGCTGAACAGGAATTGTTCCCTAATAGGGAAACACTGGCAAATGAGATTTCTAATATGAGTATTCTCAACTTGTCCTATTATCCTACTCAACGTGGGGCTTATAACGTGGATGTTGACGGAATGAATCCGGATGGTACACTATCTAATCCAAAGAAACGTTGGGGTGGTATGATGCGTAAGTTAGATGTTACTGACTTTGAAAGTTCTAACATCGAGTATGTGGAATTCTGGATGATGGACCCCTTCCTCACTAATCCTGATGAAGGATACACCGGTGGTGATCTTTATTTGAACCTTGGGGATGTTAGTGAGGATATTCTCAAGGATGGTAAGAAGGCATTTGAACATGGTCTGCCAATTGATGGGGCTAACACGGATACGGAAACTACTGTTTGGGGTAGAATACCTAAAACTCAATCTACTGTGAGAGCATTTGATAATACGGCCGGTTCACGTCAGTATCAAGATGTTGGATTAGACGGATTGAGTGATGAACAGGAAAAACTCTACACTACTTATGGTGACTATCTCAAGGCATTGGAAACTAAATTATCGGAAGATACAAAGAACCGTATGAAAGCCGACCCATTCTCACCTTTGAATGACCCGGCGGGAGATAATTACCACTATTACAGAGGTACTGACTATGACGAACAGGAAAAGAGTATCATTGATAGGTATAAATTCTACAATGGTATGGATGGTAACTCTCCAGCTACGGAGAATTCTCCTGAAAATTATGGAACTGCAGGAACTCTTTCTCCGGACATAGAGGATATCAATAATGATAATACAGTGAACGAATATGAAAAATACTATCAATATCGTATTCGCATCACACCGGAAGCTATGCAGATTGGTACTAACTATATCACGTCTATCATGACCACTGAGGTGGAACTCCCCAATGGTAAGAAAGAGGAAGTGAAATGGTATCAATTTAAAGTGCCTATCCGTGACTATACAGAGAAAGTGGGTAGTATTCGTAATTTTAAGAGTATTCGCTTTGCTAGACTTTTCTTAACAGGCTTTGAACAAGAAACACATTTGCGTATAGGTACAATGGACTTGGTGCGTGGTGAATGGAGAAGTTATACCAAACAACTCTATCGTCCGGAACGTCCGCCTATTACAAATGGTACTTTGGATGTGCAGGCTGTCAATTATGAAGAGAACTCAACTAAATCACCGGTTAACTATGTATTGCCTCCGGGAGTGAGTCGTCAGACCGACCCCGGACAAATGCAAATCATTCAGCAGAATGAACAAGCAATGGTTTTGCGTGTCAATAATCTCGCACCGGGAGATGCACGGGCTGTTTATAAGGGTACCGTCTATGATATGCGCATGTATAAACGCTTGCAGATGTTTGTGCATGCTGAAAAAATGCCGGATGATACGCAAGGATTGGAAGACTATGACTTGAGTTGCTTTATCCGAATTGGCTCCGACATGGTAAACAACTACTATGAATATGAAATCCCATTGAAACTGACCGAACATGGTACTTATCAAAATGATAAGACTGCCGATAGAGAAGCGGTGTGGTTGCCTGAGAATATGTTTGATTTTGCCTTTGAAGCATTGACTAAGGCGAAACTTCAACGCAACAAGGCTAAACGTAATGGTACTGCCAATGTGTCTAACTCTATTCCTTATTCTATCTATGATGAGGAAAACAACCGTAATAAAATCACTGTGGTGGGTAATCCTACATTGGAAGAGGTTGAGAATATCATGATTGGTATTCGCAATCGTGATGATGAAGTTAAATCGGGTGAAATATGGGTGAACGAACTCCGTATGAGTGAATTTGATGAGTCTGGCGGGTGGGCTGCGATGGCTAATATGTCATTGGGATTGTCTGATATTGCTCAAGTAAATGTGGCTGGACGTATAGAAACGGCAGGATTTGGAAGTATTGAAAGCAGTATGCTCAATAGACGTATGGAAGACCAATATCAAGTGAGCGTATCTGCAGCATTAGAAGCGGGACGTCTTTTCCCTGAAAAGGCTAAACTGCAAATCCCATTGTATTATTCTTATACCAACGAGACACTTTCTCCTAAGTATAATCCACTGGATACAGACGTAGAGCTTAAGGAAGCGCTTGATGTGCTGGAAACAAAGGAAGAAAAAGACTCTCTGAAAGCCATGTCACAAACAGTGGCTACAAGTCACAACTTCAGTCTTTCGGGTGCGAAAGTGAATATAAAGAGTAAAAAACAACCGATGTTCTATGACCCTGCTAACTTCTCTATTTCGTATAGTTATAACCGTCAGGAAAACCATGATGCAGAGATAGAGAAAAATATGCATAAAGAACACAGAGGGTCTTTCACATATAGTTATAACTTTAATCCTAAGCCATGGGAACCATTTAAGGATTCCAAGGCACTGAATAAAAAGGCATATAAACTTATCAAGGAATTTAATATCTATTATTTGCCTCAGAGTTGGTCTTTCAGCACTGATATGTATCGTACATTCTCACAAATGTCGTTGCGTAACTTCAATACGGCTGATACCGGTAGTGAGCCTATGGACCTTACTTTTAGTAAAGAGTTTATGTGGAATCGTAATTTTGACATCAAATACGATTTCTCTAAGACCTTGAAGTTTAGCCTCCAAACAGCCATGAATTCTAATATCGAAGAGGCTTATTTCACACCGGAGATAGGTAAGGAATACTATGAAGCATGGCGTGATACAGTGATGGCAAGTTTGGCTAAATTGGGTTCTCCTTACACTTATCAACAAGTGTTTACTGCTTCTTGGAATGTACCTATCAATAAGATTCCTTTCTTGGATTGGATTACAGCGAATGGTTCTTATAACGCTACATATAGTTGGAATAGAACTGCTGACTTGCAAGGGGGTGTTAGTTTGGGTAATGTAGTGTCAAGCATGGCTTCTTGGCAAGTAGATGGACAACTCAATATGGAACTCCTCTATAACAAGTCCAAGTATCTCAAATCAGTCAATCAACGTTATAGTAACAGAGGTATAAATCAACGCAAGAAATTCCAGTCGCGTACATACACACAAGTGCTCAAAGCGGATGCTAATCGTCCGATGAATGTTACCCACAGGTTAGGTTCGCCTAAATTACTTGTCTCCGTTGTGGACAAGGCAGGTAAGAGTGTGAAGGTGAAATATAAAGTGACCAATAATGCGGCGATAGAACTCACTTCTCCAGTTCCGTTGGATAGTGCTTTGTTGACCATCGTCAGTCAAGATCCGAATGCAAGGACAGCGGCACAGAAAGTGGCAGATATGACGACACGTTTCTTGATGATGATACGTCGTGCATCTGTTACATATCGTGAAACGAATAGTTTGGTGGTTCCCGGTTTCTTCCCGGAAGCCGGCTTTATGGGACAACGTCGTGTGGAGAGTGTGTATGCTCCGGGTTATGACTTTGCGTTTGGTTTTATCAGTGACGACTTCTTACAGAAAGCAGCTGAGCGTAATTGGCTTTCTATGAATGATAGTGTGATTCAACCGGCTACCGGTGCATTCACTTCTGACTTTGATGTAAAAATCAACTTAGAACCACTGCCCGGACTAAAAATAGACTTGAATGGAAAACGGTATGAGGCTAATTCTACCAGCATTCAATATATGTATGAGGGAATGCCTGAAACCTTTACCGGTAGTTATAACATCACACAAGTAGCATGGGCTACAGCCTTCCGTTCAATTGGCAATGCCAAGAATAATTATGCTTCTGAAAACTACGAAAACTTCCTTACTTATCGTGATGTGATGGCTCAACGCTTACAAGATAAGTATGCCGGTACACGTTATCCTACTTATGGATTTATGGCAGAGGAAAATGCAGCACTTGCCGGTAAACCCTATGATCCTGCCAATGGGGCTATTGATAAACGCTCTGGCGATGTGATGATTCCTGCTTTCTTAGCTGCTTATACGGGTAGAGATATTCATAAGATAAATACGAATCCATTCTTGGGATTATTGAATATTTTACCTAACTGGCGTGTGACATACGATGGTCTTTCACGTATTCCATGGGTGAAAAAACACTTCAAGTCGATTAACTTAACCCATGCGTATAATTGTAAATACAGTATTGGTGGTTACACATCTTTCTCTACATGGGTAGGAGTGGACGGTGGCGATAAGTCTATGGGCTTTATTCGTGACGTACAAACCAATAATCCGATTCCGTCTTCTGCTTATGACATTGCTTCTGTGTCTTTGACAGAACAGTTCAGCCCATTAATCGGATTGAACATGACCATGAAAAACAGCATGACAGCCAAAGTGGAATATCGCAAACAACGTAACTTGGCTCTGAATGTTACCAGTGCACAATTAGTGGAAGGTGGTACTGAAGAGTTTGTTATTGGATTGGGTTACACCATAAAGGAATTTGACTTGATACTGAAACTCAAGTCTAACAAACAAAAGAAGATTAAAAATGACTTGAAGATTAGTGCTGATATCTCTTATAAAGACGTAAAGAGTATTTTGCGCAAGATAGAGGAAAATGTTGCTCAAGCTTCCAGTGGTAATAAGATGTGGACTATTAAAGTGATGGCTGACTATGTATTGAGTTCTAAAATCAATTTACAACTCTTCTACGATCGTCAGGCTACTATTCCTCTTATCTCTACTTCATTCCCGGTATCTACAGACAACTTCGGTATTAACATCAAGTTGATGCTCACTCGTTAATACGCTATTTCTTATGAAACGAATTGTTATTTTTGATTTGGATGGCACATTGCTGGATTCTGTGGCTGATTTAGCACAAGCCACTAATTATGCACTTGCACAGGATGGCTATCCTGTTCATCCGCAAGATGCCTATCGTTTCTTTGTGGGAAATGGAATCAATAAATTGTTTGAGAGAGCCTTGCCCGAAGGTGCTAAGACGGAGGAAAATATCCAACGCATCAGAGCCACTTTTATTCCTTATTACAATGAGCATAAATCCGATTTGACGCGTCCTTATCCGGAGATAGAACAACTGCTTGAAGCGCTACAGGACAAAGGAGTCACATTGGCTGTTGCTTCTAATAAATATATGGCTGCTACAGTGCAAATGGTGAGTCATTTTTTCCCTTCTATCCATTTTGATGTGGTACTCGGACAGCGTGATGATGTGCCTGTGAAGCCTCATCCGCAAATAGTGTATGACATTTTGCAACACACCGGTTATTCTCCTGCTGATGTACTTTATGTGGGCGACACAGCAGTGGATATGCACACTGCACACAATGCCGGAGTGGATGTGGTGGCAGTGACATGGGGATTTCGTCCGCGTGCTGAATTAGAAGCATGTAACCCTACACATATTGTGAACCATCCGCTGCAGATACTCTCACTTATTGAATGACCTGCTATGCAACACTCTGTTAATAAACTCCCCGTTGATTTTTGTTCAGCCATGCAAGCACTGTTAGGTGCTGAGACTACCGACTTTTTGCATGCTATCATGCAAGAGCCTGTGGTGAGTATCCGTTGTAATGATAAAGTGCCGGTGGTGACACAAGATTTACAACCTGTGGCTTGGTGTCCAGAAGCGTATTATCTGCCTCAGCGTCCTGTTTTTACCTTAGATCCACACTTTCATGGAGGAGCCTACTATGTGCAAGAAGCTTCTTCCATGTTCCTTTATCAAGCTCTCTCACAGACAGTGTCGCCTCAGGCATGTGTGCTTGACCTTTGTGCTGCTCCGGGTGGCAAATCTACTCTTGCCGCTCATTATTTGAAAGAGGGTTTTCTTTTGGCCAATGAAGTGGTGCGTTCAAGAGCTTATATATTGGCTGAGAATCTACAGAAGTGGGGTGTGCCTAATGTGGCAGTAACCAATAATTATCCTGCTGATTTGGGTCGTTTGACTGCTCAGTTTGATGCTATCTTGGTAGATGCGCCCTGTTCCGGAGAAGGGATGTTTAGAAAAGATGAAGGAGCCATTGCTGAGTGGTCGCCCGAGAATGTGGCAATGTGTGCACAACGTCAGCGTGAAATCATCTCAGATGTGTGGGATTCACTCAAGCAGGGTGGGGTGTTGATTTATAGTACATGTACGTATAATACGGCAGAGAATGAGGATAATGTGCGTTGGATGCAAGAGGAAGTAGGCGCAGAGTATGTTCCCCTCAATGTTCCCTCAGAATGGAACATCACTACATGGGGAGCGGGCTATCGGTTTTTGCCTCATAAGACAAAAGGAGAAGGACTATTTATGGCAGTACTCCGAAAAACAGATGGTTCTCTTTCTCCTAAAAAAATAAAGGCAAAGTCTGTGCAGAAGCCTTCTATGCCATTTCCGGAAGAACTACGCCGATGGGTGAATGTGTCTTTACAACCTTTGGTATTGCCTGACAATGTGTGGTGTTTGACTGATGGGACATATACTTCACTTTTGCAACAATTAGTTGCTAATTTCCGTCCTATGTATATTGGGGTACAAGTGGCACAACAAAAAGGTAAATCACTTATTCCGCAACCTTCTTTGGCACTATCCAACGTGTTAAACACTTCGCTTTTTCAGGAAGTACATTTGTCAAAAGAAGAGGCTCTGAGTTATCTGCGCGGCGAAGCCATTTCGTTGCAAGATGTTCAACCCGGTTATGTTTTGATGACCTACGAAGGACTTCATTTGGGTTGGATGAAACACTTGGGCAATAGAGCTAACAATCTCTACCCTAATGAATGGAGAATAAGACACTTGTAGCCCTGTAATTCCCTCTTATAAATCTTGGTAAACATACTTGTTGAAATGGAGTGCTCCCTCCATGTGTGAGCCATATTCACCGAAGTCATAGGTTATCTTGCTGTTGTCGGGCATTTGTTCTTGCAGACGCTCACTTGTTACGAAAGGCACTACGTTGTCTGTGACGCTGTGCAGAAAATAAGCAGGACACTTCACGTCATAGCCCACACTGCTGTTTTGCTGTAAGGTCTTATAGAGTAAGATTGACAGTGGATTGTTTTTGTCAAGAATATTCACGTTCAACAAGTCATTCATGTGTGTAGAACCCATGTTCTTACTGATTTCATACATGGTCAGTTCTTTGGAATTTATCCATTCGTCATAGTGCGACAACAAGGGCTCAGTAAATACATCTTCCATCTTTAAGTCCAATTCATAGGCATCATTCATTCCCAATACAATCATGGGTACAGCACCCGGAATACCTGTTTCGCCGGTGGCTATACAGAAGTCGAAAATCAGTGCAGGGTCGTATGGTCCTGCCCCTGCATATAGTTTTTGTACCTTCCACTCAGTGGGTTTTTCTTCCAGCATGCGCGCAACACCCAGTGCCACAGCGCCACCTTGTGAATAACCGGTTACCACTACATTGTGGGGGTATTCATATCCATAATAGTCCAACACAGCCGGCATGCACTGTAGTAGGTCTATCGCCGTTTGTGCCGCACTTTGCCAATGCAAATAGGGGTGTACTTCTGTGCGTGAAAGACCATATCCTACATAGTCGGGCAATATCACGGCATATCCTTTCATGGCATACATGCAGTCCATGCAAAATGCTCTACTGGGTGCTTCGTAGTCAGCGCCTATTGTGTAGTGATTGCTTAGTACAATCCCTTTCAGTTTTCTTCCTTTGGGTAGATAGATTTTTCCTGACACTAATAGAGAATCCCCATGCGTGTCTTTACTCCAATAGGCGCAGGAGAATCCTACCATGTGTTTGTGCGTGTGTCGGTAGAGCGACTTCATGGAGCGCATCATTGCTTCCGTAGAGAATCCACTTGCTACCAGCTCAGTTCTGTTTTTGTCCCATATCCAGTCTTGTTGCATGGCCTTTCTTACTAGTGTGCCTCCGTAGTCCTTTTCTGCAATCTCAGGCAGAGCGGCTGTGTCAAGCGGTGTAAGTCTCACATAGTCAGTTGCAGATAAAGAAACAATGCAACAGAATAACCCAATCAAAAAAGTAGTCTTCATAGTGATGTAATTTGATAATTAAACACTTTTCTTGCTCTAAAAGTTCACTGTTCATGCCCATATGTTGTGGGCTTTGCCTAATGTGACGCAAGAAAGCATGAGGGTGTGTGGTTCCTACGGATTAGGACGTTCGTTTCACTCACTATAGGACGCTCGCTTCGCTTGCTACAGGACGGTCGGAGACCTACAGGACGCTCACG
>CALGCU010000031.1 GCA_937886455.1 uncultured Bacteroidales bacterium
TTGTATTTATGCTTTGGGGTAGTTATGCACAGAAAAAGGGAGCCTTTATAGACCCCCTTAAACATTGTATTTTGACTTCCCCACATCCCTCTCCCCTTTCAGCGCACAGAGGATTTATTGGGAATGGTCATTTCATGTCTGCCAATCAATACTTAGAAGAACATGGTATGTTGCCAATTCAGTGGTGACATTAATCAACAATTAGCATTGCATCGCCATAGTCTCCAAAGTGGCAGCCTTCCTTAACCGCTTCTTCATAGGCTTGCATGACATATTCATATCCACCGAAAGCAGCAGTCAACATCAGGAGTGTAGAGTATGGCATGTGAAGATTTGTGACCATACTATTAGCCACAGTGAAGTCATAAGGAGGGAATATGAATTTATTGGTCCATCCATCGTATGCCTTGATGTGTCCGTTTGTACCCACAACAGTTTCCAATGCACGCATTACATCCGTTCCGATAGCGCAAATACGATGTTCAGCCTCATGAACAGCATCAATGCGATCCACCACGCGTTGTGTGATTGCCATTTGTTCAGAGTCCATTTTGTGTTTTGTGAGGTCTTCCACATCAATATCTTTAAAATTGCCCAAACTGATGTGTGATGTAACAAAGTCTCTTTCTATGCCCTTTATTTCCATACGTTT
Source organism: uncultured Bacteroidales bacterium (assembly GCA_937886455.1). Taxonomy (GTDB): domain Bacteria; phylum Bacteroidota; class Bacteroidia; order Bacteroidales; family Paludibacteraceae; genus Gallipaludibacter. The sequence continues at coordinate 653 of CALGCU010000031.1, forward strand.
GAGCAATTCACGGCTAAAATGTAAACCAGCAGCAGGTGCAGCTACAGCTCCTTCATGCTCAGCAAAGATGGTTTGGTAGCGCTCAGCATCATCCGGTTCCACCAAAGGTTTCCCACTCTTTTCTCTCAAGGACATAATATTAGTAGGTAGTGGAGTCTCTCCCAGTGCGAACAAATTTGCACGGAAAGTTTCATACTCAGAATCACACAAGAAGCGCAATGTACGTCCACGTGAAGTTGTATTATCAATTACTTCAGCTACAATTGAGTCATCACTTCCAAAGTAGAGTTTATTTCCAATTCTTATCTTACGAGCAGGTTCAACCAAAACATCCCAATAACGTAGGTCTCTGTTTAGTTCGCGCAACAAAAAGACTTCTATATTTGCTCCGGTTTTTTCTTTATTACCATATAGACGAGCAGGAAAGACTTTTGTGTCATTAAATATGAATAAGTCTCCCTCATCAAAGTAATCCAGAATATCTTTGAATATGCGATGTTCTATCTTCCCCGTCTTGCGATGTAGTACTAACATTCTTGACTCATCGCGATGGTTTGCCGGGTATTGTGCAATCAATTCTTCAGGTAATTTAAACTTAAATTGTGATAGCTTCATAACGACAATTTTAAATTATATTTTTGTTTTATTTCATTTCATTTATCATATTTTCCAGTTCCTGTATAGTCATACAGTCAGAATCCTTAAATTCCCCCACCCTTGTTCTTCTCAAAGAGATTAGGTGGGCCCCAGAGTGTAGAGCTTCTCCCAAGTCTCTTGCGAGCGCTCTGATGTAGGTTCCTTTACTACAAACAATCCTGAGCTTTAGCGTCATATTTTCAAAATTGAGTAATTCCAATTCGTCAATGACCAGGAGTTTAGGTTTAATCTCAACCTCTTGCCCTTTACGAGCATAATCATAGGCTCTTACGCCATTTACTTTAACAGCAGAATAAGTAGGAGGTACTTGCCATATTTCCCCTATAAACTTAGGTAGAATCTCATTTACGAGATTTAGGGTAATATGATCAGTGGGATATTCAGCATCAATCGGGTGTTCCAAATCATAAGAGGGTGTAGTAGCCCCTAATTTAACCTCTGCTATATATTCCTTAGTTTGATATTGGAAATGTTCAATATCCTTTGTACGTTTACCCGTACATACTACCATCACTCCCGTTGCCAAAGGGTCTAAAGTACCAGCATGCCCGACTTTTAACTTTTTCACTCCCAAGAAGCGACACAACAGTCGACGAACACGATTAACCACATCAAAAGATGTCCACCCTAAAGGTTTATCAAACAACAATATTTCACCCTTCTGAAAATCCATTATCGTTTATTGCAAGAGAGTAAACACCACAGTGAATGCACCTATGAGTGCACAATAAATTGCAAAATATATCAACTTACCTTGGCGTACCAAATTAATCATAAACTTACAAGCGAAACAGCCAGATATGAATGCAGCAAAGAATCCGACCAACAAACTTGTCAGTGGTATTCCTACTCCGAGATTACCCGTTTGTATCAACTCAACTAATTCCAAAAGTCCTTCACCCAAAATAGGAATGATGACCATTAAGAAAGAGAATTGAGCTATATTTTCTTTCTTATTTCCTAACAACAACCCCGTAGCAATAGTAGATCCAGAACGCGACAGCCCCGGTAATACTGCGACAGCTTGTGCAATACCAATAATGAAAGCATCTACATATGATATTTGCTCTTTTACTCCAGATTTCTTATAGTAAGCAAAAGTGAGGAGCGCCGCAGTGATTAGCAGACAACATCCAACAAGAAGAAGTCCATTACCAAAGAAAGACTCAACGAACTCCTTACAGAACACCCCCACAATAAAAACCGGGATCATTGATATCGCCAACTTTGCCACATACTCTTTTTCAGGGTTCCATTGTATAGAAGTAAAAGTGCCTTTAAATAAAGCTTCCACCTCTTTCCACAAAATGACCAATGTACTCAGAACCGTAGCCACATGAACCACTATAGCAAAGGTTAAATTATCCTCTCCAGATACACCTAACAAAGTCTGTCCTATCTCAAGATGTCCACTACTACTTATAGGAAGGAATTCCGCTAATCCTTGTACTACACCTAAAATAAGCGCTTCAAACCAACTCATTTCTTTCTCGGCTTATACAAGATTGCTACTATCATCAAAACAAAACCAGCCAATGAAATCATTGGTCCTACAGTAATGTAGCGCGGTGCAAAAATATCCGGATTATACACATCCCCACTTGAAACACCAGACATTAAAAGAAAACCTACGACGATGACTACGACAGCAACAGCCACCATAATCAAGTTTATTTTTGAAAGCGAGAATTTTTTATTACTCATATCATCCATATTATTGATTAAAAATATAAATCATCCGTTTTCATTCTTACATAACGTCCGACAGCTATGTAGGAAGCACCAACAGAAATAAGCAATCCACATAGAAGGATTAGAGAAGCTCCTATTCCTAAATAGAGTGGCTCTGTTGGTAGCAAAATTATTCCAAGTGAGTACTTACAATAATAAGCTGTAGCCACTAATAGTAGGAGAGCCAGTATAGCAGACACGAGTGCCACCAAAGTATTCTTCCTAAGGAAGGGAGCTTTAATTACCCAAGCTGTAGCTCCGACCAATTTCATTGTATTTATAAGAAATCTCTTCGAATAGACCATCAATTGAATCGTATTATTGATAAGTATAATAGAGACCGCCAACAACAATGCAGTCAGGAGTAACAACATTCCTAAAATCATTTGAATGTTTTTATCAACCAAGTCAACCACATCTTCATGATAGACCACTTGCTTAATAGCCTTAAAAGGTTTCAACTTAGTTTCAATACTCTTAATACTATCATTGATTGCATATTGAGCATTTAATTTTAGTTCAAGAGAAGCCGAGAGGGGATTATATCCAAGAAACTCAACAGGGTCTTCTCCTAGAGCATCAATATGCTCTTGCAAGGCACTTTCTTTAGAAACATAGTCAACTGATTTTGTAAAAGGAGCTACTTGAAGCACATCTTTTATTCGTTGCACCTCTGCCATGTCAGCTGAATCCCTTAAAACAATAGACATACCCACATTTTCTTTGACCTGATTTCCTATTTGATAGGTCATAAAGAGCACTGCAAATAACAACCCCAACAAATAAAGTACAAGAGAAATGCTAATTGTACTCGTAAAGTACATATTAAAGAATGTTCTTTTTGTTTTCATTTTTGCCATGCAAATGAACGTAATATTAACTATCTACAAAGTTTTCGTATTGAAACACGAAAAAAGGACAACCTTTCGGCTCTCCTTTTTTCGATATAAATTTATTAGGCAGTGATTAGTACTCCCACAAGTCTTGTTCGAAGTCAAGCAATTCTCGCTCGATTCTTTCTTGTTCACGTTTGATGTCTTCTTCAGAAACAGTTGCATTGTCATCCAACAACATTCTTCCGAAAACGTTACTATCACCTAATAAGTAAGATGTATAGTTTTTCTTGATGAAGAATTCGTCAAATGTTAATCTGTGAGCATCATTATTAATAGGCATCATGTATTGTCTAACTAAATAAGGACGCAGTTCATCAAAAGATATCCAGCACAAGACAGAGTTTCTGAAATATTCCATTGTGTTGTTAGTAGCCATGTTATCCGGATGCAGAGCATACAACGGAGCAATAGCTATAATTTTAGTGAACAATCGAGACATGTGCTTGTCAAAGAACACAATTTCTTGAATTAAGAACTTGATTTGATTCTTGACATAAGCATTGTAGCGATAGTCATTCACGCTGTACTTTCCAGAGATAGTATCAAACATAATGAGGTGATCTTCTTCCGGATTTACATACCCAGTAGGATCTTTAGGGTCGTAAGCGAAGACACGTGATAATTCTTGACAGCACAATGTTTCAGAGAAGGAAGGTTTAATTTCCCTTGGGTTTTTCCTATACACAGGCATACCATCACATATAGCGTCCAGAACAACGCGGAACAAGCTACGATATTCTTCATTAGGACGAATAGGGAAATACAATTGGAAATTTTGTTTATATCGCATATCTATTACTCGATATACAATACGTGACCAGCCAACATCATCAGCACGATGGAACAAGCGTACAATCGTATCAGACAGTCCATCCAATTCTTCCGTTTCTAAGCGTACACCACCCTTATCATTGAAGAAAGAGTTAGGGAACTGGTCTTGCGCTTTCACCGAGTTAATTGCGAGGCAAACAAACGCGATAATTAAAATACTAAACTTTTTCATATTATAACTTTGATAATTTCCTTATTTATGTTATGCCTATGGCACAATATTAGAGTTGTACTTGAATCAAACCTAAGTTTCTGGTTTTTCCATCAGGTCCTTTAGCTCTAATATTTTTGAAAGTAATATAGTCATTTCCTTCCAATCTATCCAAGAGTTTAATTTGAGCCGGAGAGAGTTTACCACCTTGTGAGTCAGCACTTCCCACGACAGTAACCATAGAGAATGATACAATGCTAAAGTTAGCTTTCAAGAGTTCATCTTCTCCATAACTTGCGATTAAGGCAGTCTTAGCATCTTTCAAGAATCTTCTTCCGAGACGACCATCTTGAATAGTACGTGGCATACCATTTTGGTCAACATATTGCAAGAAAGCTTTTGGGTCAGGTAGATATTTAACACGATATTCTTGAGAACCCATAGCCACTTTCTTTCCATTCATTTCTGCCGCTACGTTGATTTTAATCGTACCGTCTCTATTAGGTCTTACGACGTATCCTTTACCAGATTTTGTGATAGTACCTCCTTCGCAAGTTACAGAAACTTTATCAGCAGCCACTCCTGGAACAGAAACACTGAAGTTATTATCGATACCACGATAAACAACATTCATGTCCACGTTAGATATAGTAGCAGAAGGTTCACCGACTGTATATTCACTTGTGAAAGGATATTCACGAGGGATACCATCGTTACCCATCAATCTTAAGCTACCGCTGTAAGAGAAAGTACCTGTGCTACCGCAGTTAACAGTATAAACTGTAGTATCTAATTTATTTTCTCCGATAAATATTTCAGGTATCTTTGTTGAGTCCACAGCAGAGAGAACAATTTTAGCTGAATATTTATCACCACGAATCACATAATTAGAAGTAGGCAATACCAATGCTTCAATTTTATTAACGCGGAAGTCTTGCGCATCCGTTTGTGCTTTTAAGTACTGCACAGTTTGAGATTCAGCAGTTCTTACGTCACTTTGGAATTTTCTAAGAATTGCAACAACAGCTGCCAACGGCATTGATTCAAAAAGAGAAGCTTCCCATGAGATTTCCTCTCCAGAAGTATTTTTACCATTTTCAGTACTGAAGATGAGTTTATAACTTTCTACTCTCATTGAATCAGCAGCTACCATACTGCACATAAAATCACGATACTCAGCAATTTTATCTTTCAATTCAGAAGCATGCCCTTGTTGAATACCATATAAACCAGGCGCATTTGTATCACTTTTACCTTGAATTTCCACAAGTTCAGAATCAGTTTTGTCTTTATCAGACAATCTTACCATTTCAAGTGCAAAATTCTGGATATAGTTATACATTTCATCCGATTTAGCTCTCACTTCTTTTGCCTTATCCAGCCATTCTTTTACCTTAGTTGGGTTTTGAGTGTATAGATAATCAAAATCATCGTAGAGGGCAGTAGTTTGCTTATCAGTCACAACGATTGAAGTTCTTACACTTTTATCTACCATTGCGAATCCGTTCAAGATGTCAGCTGATACATTTAACGCCAACATGGCGGTAAGTACCAGGTACATCATACCAATCATCTTTTGTCTCGGGGTTTCCGGACAGTTTTTTGCTCCACCCATTTTTTAATCTCCTATTACCTATTAATTAGCTAAGAGCATTTAACATATTTCCGTACACTTTGTTCAACTCTGCTACTTGTTGAGACAATTTAGTTGCAGCTGTTTTATATTTGTCAGCTTCTTCAGCAGCGACAGTAGCTGCATTTTGCATTTTACCCATTTCAGCGCAGATATTGTTCATGTGGTTAGCTACCATTCCGAATTTTTCGCTTTGTTCACCGATAGCTTCAGATTGTGCTTGGATATTGCGTAATTGAAGTTCATATACAGAGTTGATAGAAGCCAAGTGAGCGTTCACTGATTCCATTTTTTCTCCATAGTTTTTGGTGCTCTTCACTACAGATTCCATATCCGCAGAAATAGATTGATAAGAATTTTCCAATCCTTTAGTAGCCACATTCAAGTTAGCTTGAGAAGCCACATATCCAGCTGCAGCATCAGAAGCAGCTTTCAAGTTAGCAGACAATTCATCAGTAGAAGCAACGACTCCAGAAAGAGAAGCCAATTGATTAGCTGTTTCAGAAAGATTTTTCAATCCGTCAGCCATTTTTTTCATATCATCATTACTGAAAGAATCATTAGAAGTTGTAGTTTTTCCACCAGCGATTCCATTAAGTTGTAATGGTTTTGCTTCTTTCTCGAGCAAAGCAGGGAAAACATTTTGCCATTGATATTCTACATGTGGTTTATCAAACACACCGATTGCAAACAAGAATGCCTCAGTCACCATACCCAAACCTAAGGTAATACCGGCTCCCGGCAAGTGTAAGATTTTAAACATTGCACCGATAATAACCACGGAAGCACCCAAGCTATAGATAGCACCAACTACACGTTTTGTTTTGGGGCTTTCCCACCATTCATCGAACTTAAATTGTTTTTTCTCTGCCATAATTTCTTTACTATTTAAACCATTAATTTTTATATATTTTTATTTTTTATTTTGTTCTATCACCGATATAAGAGCGTACACAGCGGAATCCGATGTACGGACGGCTTTCATATTGATATTCATAAGTACGCATACCGCATTGCAGATATGCTGCAACATCTTTCCATGATCCGCCTTTGATTACTTTTCTTTTCAAGACAGAAGGGTCAGTTTTCTTAGCATCAAATTGTGATTTTGGGTTCATATCATTTACCCAAGAGTTAGATGCTCCGCTATATGCGTCAGATGTCCATTCAGCCACATTACCAGCCATATCAAACAGACCGAAGTCATTAGGTGCAAATGAAGCGACTTTCATTGTAGTAGAACCGGTATCATCAGTATATCTACCGCGTAAAGGTTTGAAGTTAGCTAAGAAACAACCTTTATTGTCGCGTACATAGTTACCTCCCCAAGGATATAGCGCCATTTTTCTTCCACCTCTTGCAGCATATTCCCATTCAGCTTCAGTAGGTAATCTATAATCTTGTGCTTGCACTCTGTGTGCACCATTAAAGAAAGAAGTTCTCCAATGACAGAAGGCATAAGCTTGTTCCCATGTAACACCCACTACCGGATATTGAGCATATCCCGGGTGTGAGAAGTACATTTTCAACATAGGTTCGTTGTATGCGTATTGGAAGTCACGCACCCACATCATAGTATCCGGATAGATACCTACAATACGATTAGAGAAGAAGTCACGACGTTTTGTCAGTTTACGTATGATTGTAGTGTCATGAATAGTTCCATCTTCATCAATCCAGCAACTATCCACTCTAACCTTTGCATTTTTAGGATATTTACCAGTGGTTACGTCCAACTTGTTAGCCAATTTAGCCGCTTCGTCATAGTTAATCCATTCATAACGATATCTCAAGAGAGAAACATTGATGATGCTTTCTTCCTCATAGTTGAGTTGGTTGAATACTTCCAACATATCATAGTCCTTAGTATTCCAAGGCACCGGTCTTTTCCAGTTTAATGGCACTCTTGTTTCAGTTGTAGATCCTTCTTCTTCGTAATACATATCATCTGAGTAGATACCATATTCTTCATATCCAGCTTCGATGAGCAAAGTACGAGCTATAGAGTCGCGCACCCAGAAAACGAATTGCTTGTATTCATCATTCGTAATTTCTGTTTCATCCATCCAGAATGCGTCTACGCTCACAGATACAGAGCGGTCACTACTTGATGTTGCGAAAGGGTTTTGTGCGTCATCACCTTTCATGTAGGCACCTTGTTTTACATATACCATTCCATAAGGGTTAGCCTCACTGAAATTACCTTTTGTTCCAAGTCCTACTAATTCACCTGCCGGCTTGTTGCACGCAGCCAGCAACATAGATACCAATACTAAGGGCAGAAACTTCTTCATGCTGTTATTTATGTTATTTAAGTTGTTATATTCTAATTCTTAATTTTATTTTTTCTCAAAAATGATATTTAGACTCAACGTCTAAAAAGGATAACGCAAAAATACTTATTTTATTGCATTCTCCCAAATTACTTTTTTATTATAATATTCGAATACTTTTATATTTGCTTGTATTCTTTTGTCTTAAAATATCAAAACTATATGCCAAATATATTTCGTGTGATCCCCAAACGCCATGATTTAACAGTTTTGTTGTTGGGAGTTCATACGTGTATCCAGCCGTGAGTCCCGCAATAATATCCATCCCGATTAAAATTCCCACTGCATCTTGCAATCTCCACATGATACCACCTCTATATTTTTGGTTATATTCCATCATTGCTGTCAGTGCGATACTCCATGTAGCGAAGTCAGTCTGCATCAGTGCCGATGGTTTAAATTCCAATTTTGTATCTTTTATTTTGCATGCATATCCCCCCATTACTGTCATGATACCTCTTACTGTGAGGTAAGAATAATCAGTCCAGTTAATTCGTGGATAGTTCAGGTGTCTAAAAGATGCTCCTACAAACCAATTCTCCGCAGTGTAAGCAACACCAACCGACATATCAAAATTCATAGCTTCCTCTTCTGTGCTTGGTATGAAGGTATCTCCTGTGATGTCGTGATAATCCGATTCAATATCAGTTATGACGCTATCCCCTTGGAATCCTACACTTACAAACCCCAATCCGACTCCTGCACTCAAATATCCTTTTCCCAATTTATGTCTATATGCATATTGGAAATCGACCATTTTATTAGAGAGTAATCCAATGCTCTCATTTGTGAAGTGCACCGCTGCTCCATGTTTAGTTTTTTTTATGGGGAATGGTGATTCCACATGAAACATGGTAGTTTGCGGCATTTTCGGCAGTCCCGCATATTGCATTCTGTGAAGCCCAGCTACCGTCAGCATATTGCTGTTTCCCGCCGCTGCGGGATTGTAGCTTGATTGAAAAAACATATAATGTGCTGTTTGTGCATCAAATTGCGCATAAGCCACTATTGTGACGCACCATAACAGCAAGCTGGCTACACATTTTTTCATTCTTTATTTTGAGTCCATTCATGCTTTTCTTATTTGAAAGCATGTGATTCATCAATATTCTTCTTCGTCAAAGAAAAAATCTTCTTTACTTGGATAATCCGGCCAAATATCCTCTATTGATTCATAGGTTTCTCCCTCATCTTCAATCTCTTGTAAGTTTTCAATAACTTCCATTGGGGCACCCGATCTCATTGCATAGTCAATCAATTCATCTTTCGTTGCCGGCCAGGGAGCGTCCTCTATTTTTGAAGCTAATTCTAATGTCCAATACATAAATAACTCATTATTAGCGCCTTAACAAAACGCATTCTATTTACAAACATTTTCGCAAAAGTAAGCAAATATTTTATTAGGACAATGCTTTTCTTTTATTTTCTCACAAAAATTTTTCTTCACTCTCCATTATAGCCATTTTTCTTGCCAACAAAAAGAAGAAATCAGACAATCTATTCACAAAAATTAACAGTATTTGAGGTTGCGTTTGGATTGTGTGCAGGTGGTAAATATTTCTTTCCATTCTTCTTGTTACACATCTGCAGACATGTGCTTGTGCAGTAGCTTTACCTCCTGTTGGCAATACAAATCCTTTCATAGGAGGTAATTGTTGTTCATATTGTTCAATGAGTAGTTCCAGATTCGTAACATCTTGTGTTGTCAGATGCATTTTTTTTCTTTTTTCTTCAGGTGTGGCCAAGTCAGTTCCCAGATCAAACAATTTTCTTTGCAAGTCAGATAATTGTTCTTTTTGTTGTTGTGGCACCCATTCCATCAACAATCCCACGTGAGCATTCAATTCATCAGCAGTGCCATAAGCTTCGAGTCTTGCATCATCCTTATGTACTCTCACATTACCTATTAGTGCAGTTGTTCCGTCATCTCCTGTTTTGGTAGTTATTTTCATGGTTGCTATAATTGTATATTATGTGTAGTGGTTATATATAGTATGTTTTCTTTTGTAGTTTTTCATCAAAGAATACAAGTCCAAATCTACTTAGTTGCAGCGCTGCAGTTACTTTGTCGTGTTGTACAATTTGTTTCCACGCTTGGTTCATTTGAAAAGACGTATTGATGTCATCAAAGACAAAGACAGACGAAGGAGTTGTCCAATTGACACATTCATTAAAATAGAGCAAGGTGTGTTGCAGGGTGTGATTTGCATCAAAATAGACCATATCAAAAGGTTCGTATTGCGTGAGGGTATTCTTAAGATTAGCAGTGATATCCCCTTGTATGAATGTGATGTTATTAAGATTTGCTTTATGGGCGGTTTGTTTTGCAATTTTAATCAGTTGATCACTTCCTTCCATTGTCACGCACTTAACTTTGCTACCAGTTGATGCAAGATAAGTTGTTGTTATGCCAAGTGAGGTGCCGAGTTCCAAAATACTCTTTGCTTGTATGTATCTTGCTATTCTAAACAAGGTTTGTGCATCCTTTGGTGTTGCGAGTGATGTTTTTGCGATTTTCGCAATGCTTCTTTGCTCAGATTTACCCGTTCCGAAATCTTGTACAAAGATTTTTTGATTAGAGTGTCTGAGTGAGTTTCTAATTGCTTCAATTTTTGCAAAACAATAATATGGATGTTTATTTCTCAACACTTGTTGTACCAATCCGAATAAAAATGGTGAATGGATACCAAATCCTCTTCTATTTTTGGCTTTGAACAGGTGTGTTAGTTTAAGAGCAAGATGTTGAGTTATTTTCATTTGTCTATTTAGATAAGGTATCCACTACGAGGATTATTAAACATCAGAAAGAGCGATTAGTATATTCCTCGTGGACAAAGTTACTGAATTATTTTTTTACTACAGATGAATTCAGCAAGTTTTTTTTGATAAGATGACGATTGAGCAGACAGCAAATTCCCTTATAAGAGTCATTATTTTCACAGAAGCAACATATTTATGCGATAAAGGATATTGATTTAGTGATTGCATTATTTATATTGCTTGATGGTATCTTTATCCTACGTGTATCTTACGTGTATCCTACGACTATCCTACGACTATCCTACGTGTATCCTACGTGTTTTGTAGGTGTTAGGGTGCTCACCATGTTCACTACAGGACGGCTTCGTCTGTAGGATTTTCGCAAGCGAGGTAGAGGGGATTGACAGGGGAATTAGTGATATAGCAATATAGTAGGACCAGTGGCTCGAGTAGTTCCGGTGGAATTATGAGTTTAAAGTCAATCGGGATATTTTTGATGTTTCGTATGATTTAGGTTGATTGATTTGTTTTATTTGATGATATGATTTATTTTTGCAGTGTGAAACTAATATAATTAAACAAATAATAATTTGCCTATGAAACATTAGCGTATTATTGTACGCACATCATGAAATATAGAAAAAAGCGTTTTAGCATTATTCTTTGCTCAAAAAGTTTGGCGACTGAATGGCAAAAAAGAATGATAGTTAAAATGCTCGTGTGTAAGCACGGGCTTTTAGTTATTCT
>CALGCU010000032.1 GCA_937886455.1 uncultured Bacteroidales bacterium
AACACTATCGCCCAATGAGGAGTGAAAAGTTGTAGGAGAACGGCGTGCCGTGTCCCCACATGGGGCAGAGGCAATTTGCACCCGAGAGGGTATAGCCTTAACCTTTAACCTTTAACCTTTAACCTTTAACCTATCATCTCTAACCTCTAACTTCCACCCCGCTCAGCAGGCACACACCCTTTGCGCCGGCCAACACAGTTGCACCTCATACCCAACTCGCAGTGCAGTGTCCTGTAGGTCTCCAACAGTCCTATTATTAAAAGGTAAAAAAAAGAGCCCTCTTTTTATTGAAGGGCTCTTTTGTGAAAGTTTTGTTGTGTGTTATTTGCAAGGGCAATGTGGTGTGAGTTGTTGGAAAAAATCGTTTCCTTTGTCATCCACAAGTATGAATGCAGGGAAGTCTTCTACTTCGATTTTCCAGATGGCTTCCATTCCGAGTTCTGGATATTCTACGCATTCAATGCTCTTGATGTTGTTTTGTGCCAATATGGCTGCCGGTCCTCCGATAGATCCGAGATAGAATCCTCCGTGTTTCTTGCATGCGTCGGTTACAGCTTGACTTCTGTTTCCTTTTGCGAGCATAATCATGCTTCCTCCGTGGCTTTGGAATAGGTCAACGTATGAGTCCATTCGTCCGGCTGTGGTGGGTCCCATTGATCCACAGGGCATTCCTTCCGGTGTTTTTGCTGGTCCTGCATAGTAGATGGGGTGGTCTTTGATGTATTGTGGTAGATCTTCCCCTTTGTCTATTCGTTCTTTGAGCTTGGCGTGTGCTATGTCGCGTCCCACAATGATGGTCCCGTTTAGGCTGAGTCGTGTTGCGACGGGGTATTTTGTGAGTTGTTTGAGTATGTCGGCCATGGGTTGGTTGAGGTCGATTTTCACAGCGTCTCCTTCTCCTGCTTGGCGTAATTCTGCCGGAATGAGTTGTCCGGGATTATCGTCCATTTTTTCAATCCATATTCCGTCTTTGTTGATTTTACATTTGATGTTTCTGTCGGCTGAACAGCTCACTCCAAGTCCTATTGGGCAGCTCGCTCCGTGTCTTGGCAGACGGATAATGCGCACATCGTGAGCCATGTATTTTCCCCCGAATTGTGCTCCGAGTCCTATTTTGTAGGCTTCTTCGAGTACTTGTTTTTCGAGTTCTATGTCGCGAAATGCTCTTCCGTGTTCATTTCCTGTTGTGGGAAGCGAGTCGTAGTAGTGTGTGGACGCGAGTTTTACAGTGTGTAGGTTTTTCTCGGCAGATGTTCCTCCGATGACAAATGCGATGTGGTAGGGTGGGCATGCTGCTGTGCCGAGTGATTTCATTTTTTCCACGAGGAATGGCACCAGTGTTTTAGGGTTGAGCACCGCTTTTGTTTCTTGGTAGAGATAGGTTTTGTTGGCCGAACCTCCTCCTTTTGTCACACACAGGAACTTATATTCCATTCCTTCTGTTGCTTCCAGGTCGATTTGTGCGGGCAGGTTACATTTGGTGTTTACCTCGTCATACATGTTGAGGGGTGCGTTTTGTGAGTAGCGCAGGTTTTCTTCTGTGTAAGTTTTAAACACCCCTAATGAGAGTGCCTCTTCGTCGCAGTATCCTGTCCACACTTGTTGTCCTTTTTCTCCGTGTATGATGGCTGTTCCGGTGTCTTGACAGAGTGGTAGTTTTCCTTTTGCCGACACTTCTGCGTTGCGTAGGAATGTGAGTGCTACGTATTTGTCATTGTCGCTTGCTTCGGGGTCGTTGAGTATTTTTGCCACTTGCAGGTTGTGTTCACGACGCAAGAGGAAAGATACATCGCGGAAGGCAGCGTTTGCCATTTTTGTGAGTCCTTCTTTTTCGATTTTCAGGATGGGTTTACCTTCAAACTCACTCAGAGACACATGGTCTTTGGTGAGTAAGTAATACTCGGTGGTGTCTTCTCCGAGCGGGAACATGTGTTGGTAATGAAATTGTGTTGCCATGGTTAGTATTGGTTGATCATTTGGTTAATTTCTTGTGTCACTTGTGTAGCAAATTCTTCTACACTCATAGTGCCTTTGTCACCTTCGCCTTGTTTTCTGACAGCCACTTGTTGGTTTTCGGCTTCTTTTTCGCCCACAATGAGCATGTATGGAATACGTTTGAGTTCGTTGTCGCGTATTTTACGTCCGATTTTTTCGTTTCTGTCATCTACAATGGCTCTGATGTCTTGGCGTTTGAGCATGAGTCGCACTTCTTGTGCGTAGTCATTATATTTTTCAGAGATAGGAAGAATAGCTACTTGGTCGGGTGTGAGCCATAGTGGGAATTTACCGGCTGTGTGTTCGATGAGCACAGCCACAAAGCGTTCCATAGAGCCGAATGGTGCACGATGAATCATCACAGGACGGTGTTTTTGGTTGTCTTCACCGGTATATTCCAGTTCAAAACGTTCCGGTAGGTTATAATCCACTTGTATGGTGCCTAATTGCCAGCGACGTCCAATGGCGTCTTTCACCATGAAGTCGAGTTTAGGTCCGTAGAATGCTGCTTCTCCATATTCGATTTTAGCGGGCAAACCCTTTTCTTGGCATGCTTCTACAATGGCTTGTTCTGCTTTTTCCCAGTTTTCATCACTACCGATGTATTTTTCTCTGTTCACTTTGTCGCGCAATGAGATTTGTGCTTCAAAGTTTGTGAAGTTCATAGACTTAAACACGATGGATATGATTTCCATCACGCGTATGAATTCGTCTTTCACTTGGTCGGGACGGCAGAAAATGTGTGCGTCGTCTTGGGTAAAACTGCGCACGCGTGTCAGCCCGTGCAACTCTCCGCTCTGTTCGTAGCGACACACAGTGCCAAACTCGGACAGGCGCAATGGTAGTTCACGATATGAACGTGGACTGTTTTTGTAAATCATGCAGTGATGCGGACAGTTCATAGGTTTGAGGAAGTATTCTTCTCCTTCTTCCGGTGTGTGGATAGGCTGATAGGCGTCTTTGCCATATTTTGCATAGTGTCCTGAAGTGACATAGAGCAATTTGTTGCCGATTGGCGGACACATCACTTCCTGATAGTCATAACGTGCTTGTATGCGACGCATGAAATCTTGCAGACGAAGTCGCAATGCTGTACCCTTAGGCAGCCACATTGGAAGTCCTTTGCCCACAGTGTCGGAAAACATGAACAAGTCCATTTCTTTACCTATCTTGCGGTGGTCACGTTTTTTAGCTTCTTCCAGCAGGGCAAGATATTCATCCAACATTTTCTTCTTAGGATATGTGATTCCATAGATACGTGTGAGCATCGGACGATGTTCATCGCCACGCCAATAAGCACCTGCCACACTAAGCAACTTGATGGCCTTGATGGCTCCGGTGTTTGGAAGATGAGGCCCACGACAAAGGTCGGTGAACGAACCTTGTGTGTAGGTGGTGATGGTGCCATCTTCTAACTCAGAGATAAGTTCGGTTTTATAATTTTCACCACGTTGTTCAAACATTTTAAGCGCATCAGCTTTAGTTATGTCTTGACGCACAAGCTCTTGCTTTTGAGCAGCCAGTTCCGCCATTTTAGCCTCAATAGCAGCCAGATCGGCTTCCTTGATGACAGCAGTGCCCGGATCAACATCATAGTAGAAACCGTTTTCGATGGATGGGCCGATACCAAACTTAATACCCGGATACAACTCCTGCAAAGCCTCTGCCATGAGGTGAGCAGATGTGTGCCAGAAAGTGTGTTTACCTTCCGGGTCATCAAATTTGTGAAGTTTCACTGTACAATCTTCCTCGATGGGGCGCATTAGGTCGCGCACTTGTTCATTGACACTGATAGCCAGCACTTCTTGTGCCAGTCTGCTGCTGATAGATTCAGCAATCTGCATGCCTGTAGTACCTTTGGCATACTCACGGACGCTACCGTCCGGAAAAGTTACTTTAATCATATTTTTTCTTTACCTTACAAATGGTTTTTATTTTATGCAAAGATAGTGCAAGACGAGCGAAATGCCAAATTTGCGATTAAGTGAGAGCAGAAAAAGTTTACTTTTTATGCCGAGCAAGAGCAAATAAAACCCAAAGTTAAATTATTTGAGCATTTCCGAACCGAAGCCTATGTTATTTAAAGATAGTGCAAACCGATCGAAGAAGCAAATCCAATGCAAGGCGAAAACTTTTTACTTTTACATGAATTACTTGTGCTTGGCATAAATTTACTATCTTCGCAGTATTGTAAATCTTATTTGTTATGGCTGTACAATTATCTTATTTTAATGCTGCCGACTTTTATTGTGATGGTGGGGCTAGTTTTGGTGTGGTGCCTAAAAAGGTGTGGCAAAAGCGCTATCCTTGTGATGAGAATAATTTTTGCAGAATGTCAATGCGGTGTTTTGTTGTGAAAACCAATTCGCGTTTGATTGTGGTGGACACCGGTGTGGGTGACAAGCAATTGGATTATCTGAAATATTATAACATAGAATGTGTTGCTAATATAGCGGACGAAATGAAGCGGTTGGGTTATTCGTGTGAGGAAGTGACAGATGTGGTGCTCACTCATCTTCATTTTGATCATTGTGGCGGGTGTACGTATTATGATTGTGATGGTGAATTGCAATTGCGTTTTCCTAATGCCACTCATTGGGTGGGTAAGGCTCAATGGGATAACTTCTTGTGCCCTAATGTTCGTGAGGGTAATTCTTATTTTAAGGAAAATATGTTGCCTGTGGAGTTGGCAGGACGTCTTCGCTTAGTGGAGCATGATGAGGTGTTGTGTGAGGGTGTGCATTTACGCCTATTTGAAGGTCATACAGTGGGATTTGTGATGGTTTATTTGCCGGATTATCTGGGCAGTGCTTTCTTGGTGGGTGATGTGTTTCCTACTGCTGCTTCATTGCCTCCGGCTTGGGTGTCGGCGTATGACGTACTTCCTCTCTCGTCTATGCGTGAAAAAGAAGCTTTGTTGCGTGAAGCTGCTGAAAGAGGTGCTTGGATGTTTTTTCAGCATGATGCCTATACACTACAAGGCAGAGTGGTGTGTGTGAATGGTCATTATCGTTTGGTGGATGTAGTGAGTCTTTGTTGAGGTAATCCGGCCATGACAATGGGTGTTCTCTGTGGTGCAGAGAAGAGCGTGGAAGTGAGGAAATAACCTGAATGTGTTAGTGTGCCAACCAGTTGGCCGGGTTTTCTGTGGTGGTTTCTTTTCGTATTTGTAGTTCGAGTTCAGTGTTGTTGTCGTCTTCCGGGTCGGTGTAGATTCTTCCTATTTTTTGTTTTGGACTCACTTTGTCTCCTGCTTTCACATAGAGTTGAGTGAGGTTGGCATAGACCGTGTAGTAGTTGCCGTGTTTGATGATGACTGCATTGTTGCTTCCGGGTATGGAGAAACACTTGGTGACTTCTCCTTCAAACACTGCTCGTGCGTCAGAATTGGCATTGGTCTTGATGTGTATGCCTTTGTTGTTGATGGTGACGTGTTCCAACACGGGGTGGGGTTGTACTCCGTATTTTTTGCTGATATAGCCTTTTCTACCGGCCATGGGAGTCGTCCTTTGTTTTTTTCAAAGTTGCCTGCAATGAGTGCTTCTTCTTTGGTGAGTTCAATTTTGGTAGTGGTTTTTCCTCCTGTGGTTTGTTTTTTCTTTGATTTGGCTACTTCTTCAGCAATGAGTTTTTCAATGCGATTATTGAGTTCGTCGGCTTTCTTTTGTTGTTGTTTCTGTTTGGCTCTGAGTTGTGATTCTTTCTTTTTGAGCTCGCTGAGCATTTTGTTTTGTTTTCGCTGGTCGCCGGCGAGCTTTTCATTTTCTCTTTCTTTGAGTTGAATGATTTCTTGTTTACTTTTTCTATTGGCTTCTAAAGTTTGATTTTTAAGTGTTATTTCTGCTTGAATATTTTCTATTTGTTGTGCTTGTTGTTTTCTATAATCGGCGAATTCTTGCAAGTAGCGTATTCGTCTGTACATTTTGTCAAACGAGTCGGCTGATAGTACAAAGAGCAGTGGAGCAAGATGTTTGCTTTGTGTGTAGTGGGTTTGTGTGATGAGTTGTGCATAGTCGGCTTTGAGGAGTTTGAGGTTTTGTTCCAGCTCATCTTTTTGCATCTTGAGCGAGTCCATCTGTAGGTTGATGGCATTTATTTCAGTTCCGATATTGTTGATGAGTTGTTTTCTGTCGGCTATGTTTCGGCTGATGATATTGAGTTTGTTGAGTGTGACTTTTTCGTTCTTTTTTGTTTCATTGAGTAGCTTGCCTGTGTTAGCCAATTGTTGTAATGTTTTTTTTCGCTGTTGTTCTAATTCCTTCACAGTTTGTCCGTATGTGGGCGCAACAATGAGGCATGCGAGTAGTATCCATATCCAGAGAAAGGGTGTGTTATGTGGTGAAGTGTGTTTCATATTCATCATTTGGATAAAAGTTCTTGTGGGGTAATCTGTGTGTATCTGCTTAGTGGAGTGGGCGAGAAGTTGACGGGTTGATTGAATTGTGCTTTTGTGATGGTGAATGTACATTCTGCTGTGTGTTTTCCTCCTTGAATGTTCATGGTGATTTGTGATGGAAACATCACTTTGTCGTATAGCTGGTAGGCAGTGTAGTTCACTTGTAGTGTGTGTGGTGAGTTTTCCTTGCGAAGAGTAGTGGAGAGTAGTTGATGTGTGCCGTTAGCGCTTACGCAGTACTGGTGTTCAAATCCGTTGCATCGGAATGAAATGGTGTGGATTTTATCGGCTGTAGTCACTTGTATGTTTTTATCGGGGCGGTTAAAATAATTGGGTTCGCCCATGGCAAAGATTTGTGCGCAGAGTATCGCTTGTAGTTCTTGATAGCCAACAGGCATTCCTGTAGTGGTTGCTATTTCGTTTAATTGACATTCTACATAGCGTTTGTTCATCTTGTCCACAACGAGTGCTGTGGTGGGTGTGATATGTGCTCTGAATGCTTCAATTCCCAACAGTGGCATAATGGATACTTGCAGGGCTGAATCGCGTTGTAATGTGCAGCGTGCCACTGTGGAGAATGAGTGTTGGTTCATTTGCACTTTCATTGTCATGCGTGACACGTCTGCCGTGTGAATTTGTGGAGTGGCGGCTAATGCTTGGCTCACCACTTTATGTATAGTGGATGTGGATGAATGAGGTGTGGTGGTGATGGCTTGTTTGCTTTTACATCCGGAGTGTGTGCACATGAGTAGTAAGCCGATGTACACCACAAGTAGATATTTATGTGTTGGTTTATTTAGTTTAGTATTATTTATGAATACAGTATTTGACGCAATGAAAGAAAAAATGAATAAGACAGTTGCCGTTCTTGAAAAGGAAATGAAGAAAGCTGCCGGTATGCTTGAATTTGAGTATGCGGCACATTTGCCGTCCCTTTGGCAAATACTCCATATCA
>CALGCU010000033.1 GCA_937886455.1 uncultured Bacteroidales bacterium
GGGTATTGCCGCCCAGTCAGTAGGTCTGTCACAAGCCGCTTACAACGAAGGTTTGGCTTATGCCAAGGACCGCAAGCAGTTCGGCAAGGCCATCATCGAATTCCCCGCTGTATATGACATGCTGGCACTGATGAAAGCAAAATTGGATGCAGGTCGTGCCCTACTCTACCAAACTGCACGTTATGTGGACATCTATAAAGCTCTCGATGACATCGCACGCGAAAGAAAACTCACTCCGGAAGAACGCGCTGAACAAAAGAAATACTCTAAACTAGCTGACGCGTTCACACCACTCGCTAAGGGTATGAACTCTGAATACTGCAACCAAAATGCTTATGATGGTATTCAAATACATGGTGGCTCTGGATTTATGTTGGAATATGCTTGCCAACGTATTTACCGTGATGCGCGTATCACCAGTATCTATGAGGGAACGACACAATTACAAACCGTAGCTGCTATACGCTATGTGACAAATGGTCTATATCTGTCTGTATTGCGCGAATATGAAGACATCGCTTGCAGCGAAACAATGAAACCATATATGGAACGCGTAAAAGCAATGACCAACAAATATGAAACAGCAGTGAATATCGTGAAGGAAGCACAAAACCAAGAATTGCAAGACTTCCTCGCACGTAGATTGTATGAAATGGCTGCCACTTGCGTGATGTCACACCTAATCATTCAAGATGCAACACAACGAGAAGATATGTTCCTACGCTCAGCAGTGGTGTACATCAACTATGCCGAAGCTGAAATGGAGAAACACTTCCAATACATTCAAAACTACAACGCAGAACTGTTGCCTTTATACCGCCAAGCATAGTGGTATAAAACATATAAAAAAGAATCGTTCCCACTTCATAGACAAGAGGTGGGAACGATTTTATATATAGACCAAAATGTGTATTTTTGCATAAAAAAATAGAAGCCATGAATCTATTGGAGATTGAACACGTCGTTAAACAATACGACAAACACAAAGCACTAAATGACGTTTCACTTGTTGTGCCTCAAGGAAGCATTTATGGACTACTGGGACCCAATGGGGCTGGAAAAACAACACTCATACGCATTATCAATGGAATAACTGCTCCTGATAGTGGAACGATTAGGCTGAATGGCGTGCCCATTAAAGTAAATGACACTACCACCATAGGCTATCTGCCGGAAGAAAGAGGACTATACAAGAAAATGAAAGTTGGAGAACAAGCCCTCTTCTTGGCACAGCTCAAAGGCCTATCACCCAACAAAGCAAAAGAAGAACTGAAATACTGGTTTGAACACTTCCAGATACAAGGCTGGTGGAACAAAAAGATAGAAGAACTATCCAAGGGGATGGCACAAAAAATACAGTTTATCATAACACTGCTCCACAAACCACAACTACTCATCCTTGATGAACCTTTCTCCGGATTTGACCCGGTAAACACAGAAGTCATCAAACAAGAAATCATACAACTAAACAAACAAGGTACTACCATCATACTCTCCACACACAACATGGGACAAGTGGAGCAACTTTGCGATGAAATAGCACTAATCAACAAAGCACAAATCGTACTACAAGGAAATGTAAACGAAATAAGAAAACAATACGCCACCAACACTTTCCGCTTACACACTACACAACCCTTAAACATTCATGCTGACAACATACAGGTGACACCCTCCGAAAAGGAAAACACATACACGGTTGTTAAACCACAAAGCATGAGTAACAATGAATTATTACAAGAACTGATGAAAAGTACCGACATTGTGGCATTTGAAGAATTATTACCCTCCATGAACGAGATATTCATTAAGACTGTAACACAAAACAACACATCAACACAACAATAGGCATGTCAAAAATAAAACTCATCATAGCCAGAGAATACAAAACAAGGGTATATAAGAAGTCATTTATATTACTCACATTTCTCACACCCATATTATTTGCTGCTCTCATTGCTGTACCTATTGGGTTAGCACAAATCAAAAGCAACGAAACAAAAGAAATCATTGTAATTGATCATAGTCATTTATATCAAGAGGCATTTAAAAATGATGATGTCTATCAATTTACTTTCTGTCAAGAGACTCTGGAACAACAAAAGGACAAAGAAAGAGAAACACCCATCACAGGCATATTACTCATCAACAATGACCTCACACAAGGAGGAAAAGCAACCATCTATGCTGAAACGCAGGTAGATTTAGAAACAAAACTACACATTGAAAGACTACTTAGCGACTACATTGAACAACAAAAATTAGCTTCTTATCAAATACCACATCTACAAGAAATAATAGAAGAAGCACAAACAAACATAAATGTGCAAACTATCCGATGGACCAAAGATGGGGATGAACAAGAAGGATCGGCTGAAATGGCTCTTGCTCTGGGCATGTTAACAGCCATGATTATTTATATGTTCATTGTGATGTACGGAAGTCAAGTCATGTCGGGTGTTGTACAAGAAAAAACAAATCGTATCGTTGAACTCATTGTCTCGTCTGTTAAACCGTTTGACTTGATGATGGGAAAAATCATTGGTATAGCATTAGTCGGACTCACTCAGATATTCTTATGGGTAGTACTCACATTTTTACTAACAAGCACTCTTGCATTAGCATTCACCCAAGAACAACTATTCAATGCGGAGAATCAAGAAGCAATGAACACATTGTATGCAATGGGAAGTAGTCTCAACATTGGTAGCACATTGCTTTACTTCATTGTCTACTTTCTGGGAGGATATATGCTGTATGCATCATTATTCGCGGCTGTCGGTTCGGCTGTAGAGAATGAGACTGACACACAACAATTCACACTTCCACTCACAATACCGATTATTTTTGCTATCTACGCAGCCATATATAGTGCTCAAAATCCGGATGGGCCATTAGCCTTTTGGTGTAGCCTCATCCCATTCACATCACCAATTGTAATGATGGTGAGATTGCCCTTCGGTGTACCTGCATGGCAACTCATACTCTCTATTGCCACATTGGTGGTGTCATTCATTGGAACAACATGGATGGCAGGAAAAATATATAGAACCGGAATCTTGATGTATGGAAAAAAAATCACATGGAAAGAACTCTGGAAATGGCTCAAATACTAAACGTGTATGAAACTTCAGTATAAATACTCTTTGCTGGCATACATACTTGTAGGCTATATGTCTCTTAAAAATATAGATATGGAAACACCTCCCATATTTAGAATGCAACATGCTGACAAATTGATTCATCTGTTAATGTATGTTTTCCTTGCCGGAGTATGCACATTAGAAGCACATCACGTCACAAGTAAACTCAAACAAATATGTCTATGTCTACTAT
Organism: uncultured Bacteroidales bacterium; assembly: GCA_937886455.1. GTDB lineage: Bacteria > Bacteroidota > Bacteroidia > Bacteroidales > Paludibacteraceae > Gallipaludibacter. Next base: position 3,337 of record CALGCU010000033.1, read on the forward strand.
TCCCCATTGTATATGGCGGTGTCATGGAACTGCTTCAAGAGTATTATTTTCCTCCTCGAACCGGCGAATGGGCAGACTTCGGCTTTGATATAATAGGTACATTCATCGGATGGGGAATAGTAATATGTTGGATTAAACTCACTCAGAAACACACATGAACAATGAACTCCTCTACCAAATAGCACTCGACTTTGTGAAAGGAATTGGCAACACTTACGCCAAACAATTAGTAGCCTACATAGGAAGCCCTGAAGCCATTTTCAGGGAATCACGCAAAGCACTACTCAAAATTCCCGGAATTAGCGAAGAAAAAGTCAATGCCATTTTTAAAGCCGCCGCAACAGCCGCCGACAAAATGCGTATTGATTTGGCGGAAATGGCTGTAGCTGAAACTGGTATGGGGGTTTTAGAAGATAAAATCATTAAAAACCACTTTGCCGCTGAATATATTTATAACAAGCATAAAGGTGTTAA
>CALGCU010000034.1 GCA_937886455.1 uncultured Bacteroidales bacterium
CAAGTGGCTGAAATCTTAATAATAAGATTTTTTTACCTATTTCCTTGCATATCTCAAAAAAAAGTAGTAATTTTGCAAGCAAAATTGTTTTACTATGGAATATAATTTTTCTAACATTGAGAGCAAGTGGCAAAAGGCATGGGCAGAACAAAACATATACCATGTACCTAATCAATCAGACAAACCACATTTCTATGTACTGGATATGTTCCCCTACCCTTCGGGAGCAGGCTTACATGTGGGTCACCCGTTAGGATACATAGCCAGCGATATTTACGCGCGATACAAGCGCCTACAGGGATTTAATGTGCTCCACCCAATGGGATTTGACTCCTACGGACTACCCGCTGAACAATATGCCATACAAACAGGGCAACATCCGGCCATCACAACAGAGAAAAATATACAACGCTATTGTGAACAGTTGAATAAAATAGGATTCTGTTACGACTGGAACCGTGAAATACGTACATGCGAACCGGAGTACTATAAATGGACTCAATGGGCATTTTTGCAAATGTTCAACTCCTACTACGACACGCAAGAACAAAAAGCACTCCCGATTGAACGTCTCATTCAGCAGTTTGAAAAGCAAGGTACACAAAATTTACATGCAGCTTGCAACCAAACTCTTGTCTTCTCCGCAGATGAGTGGACTGGAATGTCTGAACGCCAACAACAAGAAACATTGATGAACTATCGCATCGCCTACAAGGCTGATACAGTAGTCAATTGGTGTCCTGCATTGGGAACTGTACTTGCCAATGATGAAGTGAGTGAAGGCCTTTCGGTGAGAGGTGGACACCCGGTGGAGCAAAAAACAATGAGCCAATGGTGCTTGAGAGTATCGGCTTACGCACAACGTCTCTTGGAGGGATTGGACAACTTGGCTTGGACTGATTCTTTGAAAGAAACGCAAAGAAACTGGATTGGTAGAAGTGAAGGTGCTGAAATGCAATTCAGAATAGCTAATAGCGAACAAACGTTTACCATCTTTACTACGCGTGCGGATACTGTGTTCGGGGTAACCTTTATGGTGCTTGCTCCTGAAAGCGAGTTGGTACACACAGTGACTACACCTGAAAACCAACCGGCTGTACAAGCATACCTCGAACAAGTGAAAAAACGTACGGAACGTGAACGTATTGCGGAAAAGAAAGTAACGGGTGTGTTCACAGGAGCGTATGCCATCAATCCACTAACACAACAGGAAATTCCTATCTGGGTGTCCGACTATGTACTTGCAGGGTATGGAACTGGTGCTATCATGGCTGTACCGGCACATGATAGTAGAGACTATGCTTTTGCAAAACAATTCAACCTTCCCATCATACCGCTTATTGAAGGATGTGATGTGAGCGAACAAAGTTTTGATGCTAAGGAAGGAATCATGACCAATTCGGGATTCCTCAATGGCATGACCGTGAAGGAGGCTATTGCGGCCGCTAAAAAATATGTAGAGGATAACAAACTGGGCAAGGTTAAAGTGAACTACCGTTTGCGCGATGCTATATTTAGTCGTCAACGCTATTGGGGAGAACCATTTCCTATTTACTATAAAGATGGAATGCCTTATCCTATTCCGGAAGATAAATTACCTTTATGCCTACCGGAAGTGGACAAATTCTTACCAACTGAAACGGGTGAACCACCTTTGGGAAATGCTAAACAATGGGCATGGAATGTAAGTACGCAAACCATAGAACCTACTACTGCAGTTGATAATAAAACAATCTTCCCATTGGAATTGTGTACTATGCCGGGATTCGCAGGCTCTTCGGCTTACTACCTGCGCTATATGGACCCACGCAACGATAAAGCGCTCGTGAGCCAACAGGCTAATGACTATTGGCAATGTGTGGACCTATACATCGGAGGAACTGAACATGCTACCGGACACCTGATTTATAGCCGATTCTGGAACAAGTTCTTATTTGATTTGGGAGCTATCTGTAAAGATGAGCCTTATGATAAACTCATCAACCAAGGTATGATACAAGGTAGATCTAACTTTGTGTACAGAGTGGTGGGAACTAATAAATTCGTCTCTTATAATCTGAAAGATCAATATGAAACGCAACCTATCCATGTGGATGTAAATATCGTTTCAAATGATATATTGGACATTGAACGCTTCCGCCAATGGATGCCCGACTTCAATAATGCTGAGTTTATACTGGAGGATGATAAATATGTTTGCGGATGGGCAGTGGAAAAGATGAGTAAATCGATGTTTAATGTGGTAAATCCGGATGATATTGTGGAACGATATGGGGCTGATACTTTACGCTTGTATGAAATGTTCCTCGGACCATTGGAACAATCTAAACCATGGGACACAAATGGTATTGATGGTGTACACCGCTTCTTGAAAAAACTATGGGGTATTTTCTTCCAAGGTGATAACTGGGCTGTCACTGAAGAACAAGCCACGCCTGAAGAACTCAAAACACTGCATAAAACAATCAAGAAAATTACATTTGACATTGAAAACTTCTCATTCAACACGTCTATATCTGCCTTTATGATATGTGTGAACGAACTCACAGCGCAAAAATGTCGTAAACGCAGTATTGTTGAACCACTGCTGGTCTTGCTTAATCCATTTGCACCGCACATAACAGAAGAGCTATGGGAACGCTTGGGTAATGAAGGCTCTATTTGTGATGCACAATTCCCAATCTGCGAAGAAAAGTACTTGACGGAATCAACAATAAAATATCCGGTGTCAGTCAATGGTAAAGTAAGATTCACTCTTGAACTGCCGGCTGATAGTGATAAAGCAGAGGTTGAAAAAATGGCGCTCGAAAACGAACAAACACTGAAATATCTGGAGGGTAAAACGCCGAAACGGATTATTGTTGTACCGGGCAAAATTATCAACATTGTTATCTAATCTATTAAACCATATCTAAAGAACGGAAGCAATGACAAATTCTATAAATACTAAAGGAAAACTGTCTAAGAAATCACAAACTATTCTTTCGGAGATTAAAGAATATATTTTTATGGGAGTAGGAGTGCTATTCTATGTGGGAGCATGGAAAGCGTTCTTGTTGCCATATACTATTGTGGGAGGTGGTGCAACGGGTATTTGCGCTATAATCTACTTCATTACTGAACATCTTTTCGGAGTGGGAAATGGAGTGCCTATTTGGCTCTCATTCCTCATCCTCAATACAGTGTTGCTTGTGATGGCAATTAAATTGTTAGGACTGAAGTTCTGCCTACGCACAATCTATAGCACTATCTTGATGACACTCTTGTTCCGCTTCCTTCCTCAAGCGGAAATGGGACAATTCTTAGGAGAAAATGACGCTCTTTTGGCGTGTATCTTAGGGGGTATTATGTGTGGTGGCGGATTGGCAATCAACTATTCTAATAATGGTAGCACCGGAGGTACTGATATTATTGCGGCTATGATCAATAAGCATAGCAACATCACATTGGGAAGAGTCTTGCTGTATTGTGACTTGATTATTATTAGTTCGTCTTACTTCATCGGAAATGGAATAACCCCGATTATTTATGGTTTGGTCAATATGACTATCCTCAGTTTTAGTGTGGATATGATGATGAATGGACGAAGACAATCTGTACAGTTCTTTATATTCTCTCCTAAGTATGCAGAGATTGCTGATAGTATTCATACTGAGGTCGGTAGAGGCGTGACTGTCTTGGATGGAACGGGATGGTACTCAAAACAACCGGTCAAAGTGGTCACTGTTTTGGTGAGAAAAAATGAATCTTCTAAGGTGTTTAAATTGGTGCATGAAATCGACCCGAATGCCTTCGTATCGCAGAGTGCGGCAGCGGGTGTGTATGGCGCTGGATTTGACGCTATTAAAAGTAAATAATTAAACATCGTGATTTCCGACAAGAAAGCGATACGTGCATTGGCATGGAGCGCAGTTGACAGAACATCCCAACAGTTGGTGCAACTGCTGGTCGGTATTCTCTTGGCGCGTCTCTTGGCTCCGGGTGATTTCGGTTTGATGGGAATCATTATGTTGTTTGCGGGAGTGTCCTACACCCTGTTGGAAGGTGGATTGGGACAGGCTGTGGCTAAGGAACATGAAAAAGCACACTTGTACTACTCATCGGTGTGGTACGTACACATGGCACTATCTGCCTTGCTCTACATCATTTTCTTTTTATTGGCACCGGTGATAGCCGACTTCTTCCAACAGGATAATCTAATACCGATTATTCGAGTGTTGTTTATTGCGCTTTTGTTTAATGCGGGATACCTGATTCAACATACTCAACTGACTATTCAACTCAACTACAAGGCTATTGCATACATCAACTGTGTCGCAACCGTTGCGAGTGGAATGATGGGGGTGCTTATGGCGTATTTACATTGTGGAGTGTGGGCATTGGTAATGCAACAGGTGTCTTATCATCTCGTTCGCTTGTGTGCATTCTCCTATTACACAAGGTGGAAGCCAAGTGGAAAGTTCTATGCTGACTTTTTTAAGAAATATGGTCGCTTTAGTGCTAACTTATTGAGCACAGG
>CALGCU010000035.1 GCA_937886455.1 uncultured Bacteroidales bacterium
TCCAATCGCAGATGTTGAAAGCAGTTTATCCAAAGGCAGAAGTATTGTTGAAGGATGGCGCTGTATTAGATATGTTGGGATTGCCCCGCAAGTACAAAGAGTCGAAACTGCGCAAAGGCATCATCGAGCATATGAAGGACTTTATTCTGGAGATGGGTAAGGACTTTCTCTATATCGATCGGGAACATCAATTAGAGGTTGGTGGTCAGATTTTCCGCTGTGACTTGTTGTTTTATCATCGTGCGTTACAATGCTTGGTGGCCATAGAATTGAAGACCACGAAGTTTGATCCACGCGATTTAGGACAATTGGAGTTTTATTTGGAAGCACTTGACCAAACAGAGCGTCGAAGCAATGAAAACCCAAGCATAGGTATATTGATGTGCAAAGACGCGAATCCGGAGGTGGTACGCTACGCGTTGAACCGCAGTATGAGTCCGACGATGGTTTCGAGGTATGAAGAACAATTGCAGATAGGAAGTGTACTGCAACGCAGCCTTGAAGAGTTTGTAAATTTTATAGAAGATAAATAAATAGAATATATCAATAAAAAAACAACATACTATGATTAGAACATTTGTAGATGCATTGCCCCAAAAGCTCGGACAATCCATCATGAGAAAAACAAAACAATCAGTGAAAACACACACCAAACTACTCACACTCCTCACCATACTCTTTACTGTAGGTGTAGGAAATATGTGGGGAGAGGTGAGGATTGCTTTACCTGAACCAGTTGATGGGGTTTATACGTACGTGACGTCTGACGAAATTAAAGTGAAGAATAATGGTCCAGTGTGGATTGAAATTCCATCTAATACTATTTCTGGAACAATTCAGATTAAGGGTAGTGGAACCAATGATTCTAGGTATTTGTATATCTATAAGACCAATGGAACAGTTAAAGATGACACTAGAAAAATTGCGTACGCAAAAGAATATCAGGATATTTCATTTTTGCAGTCTGATATTAAAACTGATGGGTCAAAATATTATTTGGTGTTTGGTACTACTGATGATTATAAAATGAAGGGCGAATGTGCAAAATTGGTATATTCCTCAGCCCCTATCACCTACACCGTGACTTTCAATGCCAATGGTCATGGTACAGCACCTACTGCTCAAACAATAACAAGTGGAGAAAAAGCAACACAACCTACAGCTCCAACTGCTGATGGCTATACTTTTGGCGGATGGTACAAAGAAGAAAGTTGTACAAATGCATGGGATTTTGAAAATGATGTCGTAACTGAAAACATCACCCTCTATGCTAAATGGACAGAAAATCCCTCCTCTCCAAACTCTGGTTACTCATTTTCTTATGGTGAAAAAGGTAACACTTATGAAACTCTTTATTTTACGCAAGTTGGTTCAACCAATGAATGGAGAATAGAAAATTTTGTTTTCCCTGATGTAAACACTGATCAAGCTTGCTATGTTGGCTATGATGGTTATCGGTATAATGACAATTTGGGAACGGGAAATTCAAAATCAGCTGATTTGTACTTTTGGGATATGCCATTAGCATCTATGCAGGGTAATAATAACTGTTCTGGTGTGGGCTACTTGAATTGGGATAAGGATTCATCCAAATCTCATAAGGTTATAGGAACCTTACGTATCTATGATAATTCTGGAGATGCAAACTTGTATGTTGGTTTTATTCCTAATGGCTATGGTTTGCGATATGGAATAGACGGAGAGAGTGAATGGTCAACATTAGAATTTAAAGGTACGGGTGATGTGTTGACAACGGATGTAGTGACCTTGACCAATGATATGGTAAGCAATAATGAATTCAAGTATTATGTTGGGCTACTCACATCTGATGGAGAGTATGTGTTCTGTGGTAATAGTTCTACGCTAACTATGGGTGAAATGGGAACGTATTTCAACTCAGCGTGGGGAACTAATCTGAATACATATGCAGTTGGAACAAAGGGTGTGTTTAGAATTTGGACCAACTCTTGTAATAATAACAATACACCAAACTTTGTGTGTCATTTTGTACCTTACTATAATTATAAGTTGTTAAACGATGATGATACAGAGTTCTTCGTTGCTGATGGCGTTTCTTCGGAAGCAGCTGATAAGAGTACAACAATTAATACATCACTACCAACCAAGGAAGGTTATACTTGTGTGGGTTGGAGCCGTACGAAAGGTTCTTCTACTACAGATGTGAAGCCGGGAGATTCATACAATTATTGGAAATCAAATGATGTATTCTATCCGGTATGGCAAGCAACCGAATACACCATTACCTATGAAGGTTTAGGAGGTGCTACACATAGCAACCCGGCTACTTATACCGTAGAAACAGAGACTATTACCTTTACCAATCCAAATGAAAGAACTGGCTACACCTTCGCAGGATGGAATCCTGCAAGCATAGCAAAAGGAAGTACAGGTAATAAAACTGTAACTGCCACATGGACAGCAAATACATACACTGTAACATTCAATGCAAACGGAGGGTCAGGTACGATGGACCCACAAACTGTGGAACACAATGTGCCTGAAGCATTGAATGCTAATACCTTCACTCCACCAACAGGTCTGTCATTTGCAGGCTGGAACACAGCACCAGATGGCACCGGTACTTCTTACACGAACTCACAATCCGTAACACTAACCGCTGACCTCACCCTCTATGCACAATGGGCTGAGGAACCAGAATGTGGAGCTGAGACAGTGTTAAAATATGTGTGGAAAAGCGAAGGCACTTTTTGTGACGGAGCGACTCCTTCTGAAATTGCAATGATAGAAGAGAATGATTACTTTGCTTTAACAGGTGATCATGAGCAGAAATCAGGTGGTTCGCTAAATTTGGGAAATACAAGTGGTAACTATTTCTTACTTACAGCTAAAAGTGGATATAGAATTCAATCTGTTTGTTTCTTTGGTAAAATTGAAGATGCAAGTGTGAATTATACAACTGATGGGAATGATTGGACTAAAACAATAACCAGCACTAGCACTTCTAGTAACAAAACATATACAATAGAAACAAATGCGAGCAATTACTTTGGTATTAAATTGAATAATACCAAAGGTATTTGGATACGTAATATGATTGTTACAATGTGTTCTACTTCCACCTCTCCGGATCCTACCGATTACACTCTCACTTATGATCAAAACCAACCAACTGCATGGAATGCTCAATTTGCCATTAAGAATATTCCTGCTGAACAAACTCTGACCGGTGGAACAGGAAATGTTTCTAATAACACACCTGTGATTACAGATGGTGCAGAGAGTGATTACTGGATTTATGAGTTCAATGGTTGGAACACAGTTGCAAATGGTAGTGGTATATCCTATGCAGCCGGTGCAGAAATAACCATTACAGAGAACACTACGCTCTATGCACAATGGGCTCCGCGTACATTTAACATTACTTATTATGATACAGATCGAACTACACCATTAGTAGGACTTACACCAACTTCCTATACCTATGGAACGGGTGCAACATTGCCCACACCTACAAAAACAGGTTATACTTTTACGGGTTGGATTCTATTCTGGACTGGTGGAGAGAATGCTAAAACAGAACTAAGTACAAGCGATTGGGGTGATGTACAACTCGCCGCACAATGGTCTGAAAACACTCCTGATCCTACTACCTACACAGTAACTGTTACCCCGCCAACCAATGGTACTGTGACAGCAGATAAGACAACCAATGTGGCACAAGGCGAGACTATCACACTCACAGTCACTCCGGCTTCGGGATACCAACTTGAAACACTGACAGTAAAAGATGCTTCAGATAATACCGTTACTGTGACCGACAACAAATTCACCATGCCGGCTTCTAATGTAACTGTTTCTGCGACATTCACTGAAATTAGCACAGGAGGAGGAGCAAGTGTACAATATTTAGTTGTTAATGCGAAATTATTAGATGGAAATCTAGTCGCAGGAATGAATGGTGCTATAAATCAAGTTTTGAAATTTGAATCTGGTAGTTTATCAACAACTACAGATATCACGGTGGATACATATCCTACTAATGCTTCTATTTATTATGAGGGTGAAGATGTTTTAACAATTAAGGAAAGTTCGTTATGGACAAAATCCTCAACATCAAAACGAAAGATTAGAGGTTTTAAATGGGCAAATGGAGAGACTTATACGTTAAAATTGGGTACTAACAACGCTACTAAAATCACTTTTGTAGGTTGGTGTGGAGGAACATCCAAGCAATTAACTATCGGTGAACAATCATTTACGACAACAACTGCGAAAGAGATTTTCTTTACTCAAGATTTCAATGCTTCATTTACAGGAGATGTTACTATTACTTGGGAGTATGGTCTTAAGGTCATTGTCAATAGCCTCAGCTCCAATCGGTATTGAGACAAAGTGTCAGAATTGCACTGCTCCTTCTCTCTCATGGACTACAGAGCCTGCTAATGGCATGATAGAAGAATCTATGACAGTTGAAGCTGGTGCTAACTCTGGTGGAACTATAACCTATGCATCAAGCAATTCATCTGTAGCTACTGTGAATGCCACTACTGGTGAAGTGACTTACGTAGCTGCAGGTACAACTACTATATCGGCTACTGTGGCTGCTAATGGTGACTACTGCTCAAAAACAATTGAAAAATCAATTACAGTAACTTGCCACGAACCTAATTTTGAATGGACTCAAGCACCAGCAAATGGTGTTGTTGGTGGAAATGCAATAGTGGAGGCAACTTCAAGTAACTCAAGTGGAGCAGTAACCTATTCTTCTAACAAAACATCTGTTGCTACTGTGAATCCAACAACAGGGGAAGTAACATACGTGGCTACAGGTACGGCGACAATTACAGCAACCCTCGCAGCTAATGGTAAATACTGTGAAAAGACTCTTGAACAACTCATAACAGTAAGTAATCTCCCCGATGCGACCGTGTTTGACTTAACCATTGATAAAACAACCATCTGTGAGGCTCAGACGACTACTATCACCTTAAACGGAAGCCAAAGTGATGTGAATTATCAATTATATAAAGACGGAGTGGCAAGTGGCACACCGGTAGAGGGTACAGGAAATGCTCTTACATGGACAGTGAATGAAACAGCTACATATACCGTAAAATCGGTGGCAAATGCTACATATAAGGAAACAACTATGAATGGTACGCCGAAACTCACCGTTTCTAACACCCCAACAATCACTATCACAGGGCAAGGAACAGTGACACAAGGTGAGGCTGTTACGCTTACTGCTACTGCTGCCGGAGCTACAAGCTTTGAATGGTTCAGTGTAGATAGTGAGACAACTACCGGTGGTACCTCAGTGGCTACCACAGCTACTTATACACCTGACACAAACACGGAAGGTACATATTACTACTACTGCGTGGCAACCAACTCCTGCGGAAGTGACAGCCGATGCGTGGCTGTTGTGGTAAAAGCACCGGAAGGTACATGCGGTACAATCCCTTCCACCGGAGCTTCTGTGACATTGACAAATGATGTGATACTATATTCTGCAAATAGTGATGGACGTCAAGTAGATAATGACTATG
>CALGCU010000036.1 GCA_937886455.1 uncultured Bacteroidales bacterium
GACACATGGCGCCGGCAGCCGACATGAAGTGGAGCGAAGAAGCCATGCATGAGAGTTTCTACATGACCAATATCTGTCCGCAAAACCACAATCTGAATGCAGGCGATTGGAAAGAACTCGAAGAACTATGCCGCAGATGGGCAACTGAATATGGAAAAATATACATCGTGTGTGGACCTATAGTAGGTTCAGATGCACAACTCATTGGAACCAACCAAGTCACAGTGCCACACGCTTTCTACAAAGCGATACTTGCATACAACAACCAAACACCACAAGTCATCGGTTTCCTATTTGCCAACAAAGCAGGCAATCGTCCATTGCAGACCTATGCCATGAATATAGACGATTTGGAAGTGGTCATCGGGCTTGATTTGTTTCATCTCCTCCCTGACACTCAGGAAAACAATATAGAACAATCCACACAGATAAATCAATGGACATGGTAGAGAAGATTTGCTTCTTCCAATCAAAATCCCTATTTTCGCTACCCTAATCACTTAAAATCACTAACAATGAAACACGAAGAATACATGCGCGAAGCTATTCGCCTGTCCATCGAAAACATCAAACAAGGAGGTGGACCTTTTGGAGCAGTAATCGTAAAAGATGGTCAAATCATCGCCACCGGAACCAATCGTGTAACCGCAACATGTGACCCCACTGCTCATGCTGAGGTTTCGGCTATTCGCGAAGCAGCAAAAAAATTAAACACTTTCGACCTCAGTGGATGTGACATCTACACATCATGCGAACCCTGCCCCATGTGTCTCGGAGCAATCTATTGGGCACACATCGACCGCATGTTTTATGGTAACACCAAGACAGATGCCAAGAATATAGGATTTGACGACTCATTCATTTATGACGAAATCGATCTACGCATAGAAGACAGGCGTCTCAAGGCACAGCAACTCCTCCCCGAAGAAGCCATCAAAGCTTTTCAAGCATGGGAAAACGACACGGATAAAATACCCTATTAAAACAAATACAAAACACATAGCGCTATCGTTACCATACCGTTACCATTAGATACCCTTACCGAACCCTTACACAACAAAGCCAACCCAAATAAAATGTTTTGTTAACAATTCAACAAATATAACACCATGTGTAATGGGGAATTAGACAATACAAAAGGGCATGATAATAATATCATGACACACCATTGGAATTAAACCTTTTGCTTAACAGATGGTCTAAATAAAACAAGACGTCACAAACAATGAAAAAATTATCAGTAACAACCCTCCTCTTACTCCTCACCCTCACCACTTGGGCTGACTTTCACATATACACACAAATCTTTGACGCAAATACAAGGCAAACATTAGAACTCACCACCATAAGACTACTCCAAAAAGATTCCTCGTTGGTCACTGGCGCACAAAGCAATGAACAAGGAAAGGTACACCTCACATGTTCAAAACAAGGCAACTACATCTTGGCTGTCAGTTCGGTGGGCTATGAAACGCATTATCAAAACATCACCATTAAAACCTCCACCACAACACTGCCACCCATCTACCTCAAACAACAATCTATACACCTCTCTAACGTAGAAATCAAGGGGGCTGCTGCACAAATGGTGGTAAGGGGTGACACCACAGAATTTAACGCCGCCGCATTCAAAACAGCCGAAAATGCCGTTACTGAAGACCTCCTGAAAAAAATGCCCGGAGTAGAAGTGGACAAGGAAGGGAATGTGACTGTCAACGGAGAAGAAATCAAAAACATACTTGTGGATGGTAAGAAATTCTTCGGTGACGACCTACAAATGGCAACAAAAAACATTCCGGCCGACATGATTGACAAGGTGCAAGTAATTGATGATAAATCAGAAATGGCTAAACTCACCGGATTTGACGATGATGAAACAAATCGAGTCATCAATCTCACA
>CALGCU010000037.1 GCA_937886455.1 uncultured Bacteroidales bacterium
CTACCGGACAAATCGGTATGCTACGTATCATCAGTGAAAGTAGTATCGCCGCAGGAGTCCGTCGTGTAGAGGCTGTGACGGCTGAAGGGGCTGAAAAAATGGTGTATGCTCAACAAGAAATGTTGGAAACTATTCGACAATTCTTTAATAATGCACCCGACTTGGTGCAAACAATAAAAAAATCTATTGATGAAAACGCTAATTTGAAAAAACAAATCGACGATTTTGTACAAGAAAAAGTAATGCGTATCCGTGAGGTGTTGCTTGAAAAGAGCACAGAAATCAATGGAGTGAAAGTTATTCAATTACAAGGTGATTTTGCTCCGGATATGGTGCGCTCATTGGTGTCTTACTTTAGAGGAAAATTCGTTGAACAACGTTTCTTGTTTGTGGCTGGAACAGTGCATGAAGGCAAACCTTCGCTCACCATCTTCTTAAGTCAACAATTAGTGGATGCAGGATTAAATGCGGTGAATATGGTAAGAGAAGCTGCCAAGAATATTCAAGGTGGTGGAGGTGGACAACCGTTCATGGCTCAAGCCGGTGGCAAAAACCCGGATGGCATACATGCCGCTGTAAAGGCTGTTGTAGCTATGATAGAAGCATTGTAAAAAATACTCAGATACAATCAATCATAGAAATATGTAAGGTCTAAAAAAGAGGATTGATGACAAAGGTCGTTAATCCTCTTGTGTTTTTAAGAAAGAACTCCTATCTTTGTCACTACATTTTTAAGAAAATAAACTATAGGAGAAAAACGATAGAGAAAACCATAAAATATACAAGATATGAAACGCTTAAATCTTCTTTTATTAGGATGTTGCCTTACTTTGGCTAATGTTATGGCTCAAAAACAAACAACCTCTTATTCTGTGAGTTGTGTGGCATTCTATAACCTTGAAAACTTGTTTGATACTATCAATGACCCTACAATCAACGATGAGGAATTTTTGCCACAAGGTGGCTATCATTGGACGGGGCTTAAATATGAAAATAAACTAAAAAACATGGCTTATGCCATTTCACAAATAGGAAAGGGTGTGTCGCCTGTCGGACCGGTTATACTCGGTGTTTCTGAAATCGAAAATAGACGTGTGTTGGAAGATTTGGTAAAAGAACCGGCCATACAAGATCGCGACTACCAAATCGTACACTATGACGGACCTGATAGACGTGGTGTGGATGTGGGACTTTTGTATAATCCCACCTATTTCACAGTGACCAATTCTGTGTCTCACCGTTTGGTGATGCCGGATAAACCCGACTTCAAAACACGTGACCAACTCATGGTAAGTGGATACTTACAAGGTGAAAAGGTGTATGTCATTGTCAACCACTGGCCATCACGCTATGGTGGTGAGTTATATTCAAGACCTAATCGTAATGCGGCGGCAACACTCACAAAACAAATCTGTGACTCTATCTATCAAACAGATGCTAAAGCAAAAATCATTATTATGGGTGACTTGAATGATGATCCTTACAACGAAAGTTGTGCTAAGGTATTAGGGGCTAAGAAAAATAAAGAACAAGTGGCACCACAAGGATATTTCAATACTTTATGGAAAACCTTAAGTAGAGGGATTGGCTCACTGGGCTACAACGATGCGTGGAACCTATTTGACCAAATTATCATTTCTGGTAATCTGGCAAATGCTGACCGCTCAAAAGAACTCGGATTCTGGAAAGCAGAAATCTTTAACCAACCTTTCTTGATTGTGCAAGAGGGACAAAATAAAGGTTATCCTAAACGTACTCATCAGGGTGGGGTATGGCTCAATGGATATAGTGACCACTTCCCGGTATTAATATATCTAATCAAACAAAAATAAATAACAGAATGGACTATCCTACACACAAAGGTAAATTGATTATGCCGGAGTATGGACGCAACATCCAACAAATGGTGGAACATGCTCTGACTATTGAAGATAAGGAAGAGCGTACAAGATGCGTCCATTCTATCATACACACTATGGGAAATCTATTCCCATATCTTAGAGATATTAGCGACTTCAAACATAAGCTCTGGGATCACCTTGCCATTATGTCTGATTTCAAATTAGATATTGACTTCCCTTATGGTGAACCCGAAAAAAGCGCTTTGGAAACTAAACCGGAAAGAGTGGAATATCTCACAAAACCTATCCGTTGTATGCACTACGGCAGAATAGTGGATGAAATGATTGAAAAAGCATTGCTTTATGAGGAAGGTGAAGAAAAACAAGCCCTCGTATGTGCCATTGCCAACTTGATGAAAAGAAATTTTCTTCTCTTGACGATCTGAAGGCTCAGATACATTCTGATACAAAAAGAGTTTTATCTGAAATTTCATTCCGTCGCAGATAACATTTTGCAATATGAAAAAAATTGTGCAATCAAATTTTCTGCTGCTTTAGGGGAAAGCAGTAAATAAACGAAAGGCGATAAGATATGATAGAAGTTAAAAACCTATCCAAACACTATGGCAGCAAAAAAGCTGTAGATAATATCAGCTTTACTGCCAACGAGGGTGAAATCTTAGGTTTTCTCGGCCCTAACGGTGCGGGAAAATCAACTACTATGAATATTCTTACAGGCTACATCTCATGTACAGAGGGTCAGGCTTTGATTGACGGTATCGATATTTTAGAAAATCCTATCGAAGCAAAGTCACATATCGGCTATCTTCCTGAACAGCCACCTCTTTATCTTGATATGACAGTTAAAGAATATCTCTGTTTTATTTACGACCTTAAAAAATGCAAGCTCCCAAGAAATACTCATCTCAAGGAAATCTGCGAGCTTGTAAAGATTGACAATGTCTATAACAGAATTATCAAGAATCTTTC
>CALGCU010000038.1 GCA_937886455.1 uncultured Bacteroidales bacterium
AAGTCATCCGCTTTCTTATAGGTAATATCAAATGGATTTACTGTCAATGAATCAACACCACCCAATGTAGCACTCATTGCTTCTGTTTGTGTACGCAACAAGTTTACATGAGCATCAAAAACAGTCTTGTTAAATACTGATGTTTCTGCGTGTACAGCAATCTTAGCTGCCTCTTCTGCACATCCGTAAGCTTTCAAAATTTCAGCCCACAACCAACGAGCTGCACGGAACTTAGCAATTTCCATGAAGTAATTACCACCCACACCAAAGTTAAACTTAACGCGTTTAGCAGCTTCTTCTGGAGCTAATCCGGCTTCTACAAGCATGTTGACATATTGACTACCCCATGCCAATGCATAACCCAATTCTTGTGTGCAATAAGCACCGGCATTATTCAAACTCAATGAGTTCACAGCTACAACACGATAGTTAGGCAACACTTCAGCGGCCTTCACTACATCTACTACAATCTCAGCAACTTGTTCCTTAGAAAGGTTTTTACCCTTCAACAACATACGATTAATGGGGTCGCAGTTAATAGAACCATTCAACTTAGACAAATCATAACCTTTTGCCTTAAAGTAGTCAGCAAGCAAAGCAACAAGTTCTTTCACCTTGCTAACGCAAACATAGAAGTTCAACTCTACACATTCAGCGCAAATGCCTTCCAACAACTGCGCTACATAGTCAGCGCTCAATTCTCCTTTGTTCAATTTGAAACCAAGTGCATTCACACCTCTGTTAAGTACATCCAAAGCCTTTGCATTAGCCTCTTTTGCACAACATGCATCTACATCCTGACGAACCAACCATTCGTTGTTCAACTTAGTAGAGCGCACATAAGGAAATTGTGCAGGCGCTACATCCTTAGTCGGAATATTTTCCAAATCCTCTTGACGATAGAAAGGCATCACATTAAAGCCTTCTGAAGTCTTCCAAACGAGCTTTTTGTCAAAGTCAGCTCCTTTGAGGTCGGCAATAATCTTCTCTTTCCATTCTTGAGTAGAAATGGCGGGAAAATCAGCCAATAAGTTTAATTTTTGTTCTGCCATAATAATATGTTAGTTAGTAAAAATTGTGAATATCCAAACGTGTTTTTTCATGTCGCCACTAACGGCGTGGCAAAGTTAATCAATAATAAACAATAGACAAAGCTTTTAGCATCTTTTAAACCATGCTTTTCAGCATTCTTTACATTTTTTATTACTGTTCGGCAAAAAACATTCAGATATCAATAAACCAAAACCAACTAAAAAACCACATTACCCACCAGTCCCCACTACCATCCGTCCTGCTCTTGAAATTCCCATCCCAAGATATCTTCACTAGAACTATTAGAACCCTAGGTCACTAGTCCACTAGCCTCACGCTAAAAAACCTCCAATAAAGTATTTATAGAATATGCCAAATAAAAAGCTATACCCCCCCTCACATTCAGGCACTAACAGCACTGTTGCCCTATAGGGGCGTAGAGAGGTACTTGTAGAATTTATTTATATAACTTTTTATATTTAAGTGGTAACTAAAAAACACTGTCCCCGCTTTGAGGATGACGAGCGAAATGAAGCATTAGCGAAATGTAGCGGAGGGGGTTATGTCTGCATATACAAAACATCCCCAAGGTGAATACCTACCGCTCTATTCGTCGTGATAAAGGCGTTTATAATGACACACAGAGAGAGAACCTTCGGAATCACGCAGGTGCATACCACCGCCCTTGCAGTATTTCCACATCTTACAATCTGCACAACCATCTTTACGCATCCAAGCACGATTACGGTAAGGCTCAAAACGATTTTCCCATACATACCAAAAGTCATCCTGATAGATATTGCCTTGGTGAAAATCACTGCGAATGCTGGTGCACGCCGAGATACTACCGTCACACAACACTGACGCCACGCTCAATCCGGCTTGACAAGTATAGAAATGGTCACGAACGCGACCCTCATAGGCTCCAAGAAATCCTTCACAACCATAGGATGCATGTATTTTCTTTGTCTCACGCATTCGCACAATAAAATCCATCAAGTCTTGAAACTGCTGATCTGTGATTTGTAACTCTGGGTCTTTACCCCTTCCTGATGGAAAAACAGTGAACAAGCGCCAACGTTTGAGTCCTATTGAAACGAGAAAATCAGCCATTTTATCCAAATAAGGAAAATTACGGGGATTTACACAGGTGACAACATCAAATGCTAAATTGGGCTCTGCAAGCGCCATTTTGATGGCGTTTACAGCCATTGTGAAGGACTTGCTGTTTCCACGCATCCAGTTGTGGTCTTCCTCAAACCCATCCAAACTGATAGTAAGGGAACGAAGCCCACTGTCTAAAAGGGAATTAAAACGCTCTGGAGTCATAAATAAACCATTTGACACCATCCCCCAGGGAAAGCCACGCCTATAGAGCTCAAGACCGCACTGCTCCAAATCCTTCCGCACCAAGGGTTCTCCTCCCGAAATAATAATCAATACTTTATTGGGATTAACATGCGGAGTAATGCTGTCTATTACCTTTAAAAAATCAACAAACGGCATGTCCTTTAATCCTGCCGTAGAATGACAATCACTCCCACAATGACGACAGTTGAGATTACACCGCAAAGTGGATTCCCAAAAAAGCTGGCTCAATTGAGGAATTTTTGCTTGGTTGGATACGTAATGCGACCAAAGGTTTAAGGCGATACGTTGCTTAATAGTGAGTTTATTCTTGCTCATTCGTTTCTTCTTCAAGTGTGATGACAATATTTTCTATATGTGAAATATTATTCCAATGATTATTCGGATCACGAGTATATTGAACATCTATCATAATAGTGTCCGACTTATAGGAACCATTCTCTGTAGAATCAATATCTCTTGCAACAATACAAATCTCGTCGTCGGGAAATAGGCCGCCTATAGCAAAATCAAACGAGCCATCCTCTTCTGTAGCGCCCAAAGATGTAGCATATCCATACTCATTGATAGAAATATCTATTCCGGGTACTCCTTGTTGTAATTTATTCTCCACACGTCCGCTTATATAAAAATCAGCCGTAGGCGTGCCATACTCAACAGGATGCATGTCTGGAGGCAGAGGACCATACTCCTCCGCACACGAATTTAAACTTGCTACTCCTATAAGGGAAAGCAAAAAGGCAATACAACTATTTAGCCTACGCAATAAAGATGAATGCATTTTTTTCATATCATAGTATATTATTGGTTAATCTGCGAGGTACTATCATTCAATTTTTTATTAAGTGTGATGACAATATCATGCGCCTCAGCTGTGCTATGCCAAGAGTTATCTGGGTCTTCCTTATAATTGAAAGTAAGAAGGATGGAATCATTTTGATAACTATCATTAAGCGCTCCATCCACATCATGAACAATGAGCCATGTCGGTCTATGAAAGGAGCCATTTCGTATAGAAAATTGAAACGAGCCATCTATCCCTGTAGTATCACTAATATAAGGGGGTACATCTCCCTCATCCTTGATTACAACAGCTACATTAGCTATTCCCTGGGATTGGGCATTTTCAACACGCCCTGAAATTTCATAATCCACCATAGGACTCCCATACATCAATTCATAAACGCAAGATGTCAAAAAACCAATTCCTAAAAAGGATAAAATCCAACCTATCAACAGATTGACTTTACGCAAAACAAATACATAGACTTCTTTCATAGTGACATAATAAAAAAGGATTAAAAACGATAACCTATACCCAAACGTACCAAACGGTCAACCATATATGGCAACGGAGTAATACCGAGTTCCATGTCACAAAACCAATGTTTCTTGCCCATAGACATACCAAACCAACACAAGTCGGCAGCTGGATATATGGCTTGCAATTTGGTTTCTTTGAAATGAAAGTGAGGACCTACACCCAACGAAGCATACAAACTCACGGTTTTGCCATTAAAATAGGTAAAACGAACTGTGGGCATAAACGACATTCGTACCGTATAACGATTGATGGTGTAACTATTGTTCTCCCACTGACAATAGTCCACCTTCCTTTCTTTCCACATACCTCCTCGCATATCAAGATGCGCTCCTAATCCAAACCAATGATTGAAGCGATATTGGTATTCCATAAACAGATGTCCTGTGGCATGATAAGAGTGTTCTATATTACCGGTAATGTGATAACCATCATTTACATCAACTTCTTCTCCATACGCCCCAACGGGCATTTCAATAGATTGTAAAAAAATGTCTTCAGTAATACCCACGCGAATTTCATGAGGATTTTCTTTGCGCATATCCTTGTGTTCAGCATATGCTAACACACAACTAAAGTATAGGAATAAACCTAATAGCAAAAACTTATTCATGGCTGATTGAGATAAATGGTTATTATTTCACCTTCATATTTCGCATCAGAAATAATCGTGTCTTTGGGGAGATAGGCTGCAATAGAATCCGACTGGTCGGCAAAATATATAGGATAATTGTCTGCAATAGGACAATGTAAATGAAAACGTCCTTGTTCATCTGTTTCCACATAACCTGGCTCATGACCACCCCACACGCGCACTCCTTGAATGGGCTTTTGGGTCTTGGATGATAACACTTCTCCACTGATACATCTCTCATAAGAAGCTGAATAGTAAGGTGCATAACAAGCCTGAAATACAAAAGCGAGTGAAGTGACACCAAATGCTCCAAGCAAGCGACGAAGGAGCTTGCCCCAAGTAATACGCAGTTTTTGATGAATTGCTTTCATAACGACATATTTTAAAATGTGAATAAAAATAACCACTTGGCAAAACAATAATGTTTTGTTGCAACAAAAATACTTAGAAATATAATAAGTGTCAAGTGTCAAGAAGAAAATGTCCACACTAAAATGGCTTAAAATGTTGATAACCAATAGTTGGATATATGAAAATGTCCACTTTTACACACCACTCTCACTCCCCAAAATATGCAAAAAACTCAATGTGTAACACCAAAAAACAACAAAAAGATTTGTAACATCACGTTTGTTTGCTACCTTTGCACTACATGAACATTTAAAAAGTTGACCTTATGAAGAAAATACACACTGAATCTTTGTTCTGGAAAAACGCCCTCAAAGTACTTATATTTATAGCCACAATAGCACTCATTGTGCCCCTCTTCCCATCTGCTAACTCATTTAATTATTACTTTGAAATGGGTAAGCCGTGGAGATATGAACTCATCACGGCACCTTTTGACTTCCCTATATATAAGGATGAACAACAACTGCAAGATGAGCAGCGTGAGGCTCTGAAAAACTATACACCCTATCTGGATATTGATAGCAGAATTCCGCAAACTCTGACGGAGAAGTTAACTGCTGAGTGGCCTGTGGAAAATAGTCAACAGACCATCAACTACCTCACAAAGCAACTTACACAAATCTACCAAAATGGCGTGATTAGTGTGGAATTATTGGAAATGCTACAAAAAGATCAAGTGCAGGAAGTGTCACTCATAGATAAACAAAGAAAAACAACTAAAAAACCCTTGAGTGAACTTAATACACCACGCACTGCTTATGAAACAATCATTAACAATGCACCGGAAGCGGAAAAAAATCAAGTACACAAACTGCGACTAAATAAAATTCTAACATCTAATATATTGTTAGACACTATAACGTCACAATTGGCAAAACAAGAGATAATCAACAGCATTTCGCTTACACATGGAATGGTACAAAGCGGACAAAGAATTATAGGTAAAGGAGAAATCATTACGGAAGATACATATCAGATACTCTCATCTTTGCAAATTGCCTATCAAGAACGTACATCCACAATACATCAATCTACACAATCTATCATCGGAAAAATTCTATTGGTAACGCTCTTTATACTCCTGCAAACGCTATATCTGTATTTGTTCCGCCCGCGTATATTTAAGAATGTAACGCATCTTTCATTTGTAGCTCTCATGATATTGTTGATGGTAGGATTGGCATCTCTCACTATAAGACACACCCAACTCAGTGTGTATGTCATCCCATTTGCTCTCTTACCCATCATACTGCGTGTGTTCTTTGATTCGAGAACAGCTCTGTTTGCACACATGGTATCCACTATGCTGATATCGTTCATGGTGCCTAACCCCTTTGAATTTATTATACTGGAAATGGCTATTGGTATGACAGCTGTGTCCAGCCTTAAAGAAATGACACAAAGATCGCAACTCGCACAAACTGCTATCTGGATATTCATCACTTATAGTGTCTTGTATGTGTCATTTCATCTCATCTCAAAAGGAGATATCACCACTATCACATGGACACCATTTGCCTATTTTGCTATTAGTAGTTTGCTGCTGTTGTTCTCGTATGGATTTATCTATTTGTTTGAAAAAATATTTGGACTCACATCAAGTATTACATTGGTCGAACTGACCAATGTAAATAGCGACCTCATGATTCAATTTGCAGAGAAAGCACCTGGAACTTTCCAACATTCTCTACAAGTGTCTAATCTGGCTACAGAGGCGGCTAAAAAAATTAACGCAGATAGTCTGTTGGTGAGAACCGGAGCGCTCTATCACGACATCGGAAAAATGGAACACCCACACTTCTTTCCGGAAAATCAACAGGGTGCACATAATCCACTCAATGATATGCCTCTTGAACAAGCTGCACAAACTATTATTGCACATGTCACTGATGGTATTAAACTGGCTAAGAAACATCGTTTGCCTACATTGGTAACACAATTTATTAGCACACACCATGGCACAAGCAAAGCAAAGTATTTCTATAACACTTTCCGAAATAAATATCCGGACATTCAACCGGATGAGAGTCTTTTTACATATCCGGGACCGCTACCTAATACAAAGGAAACGGCCATATTAATGATGGCTGACGCAGTGGAAGCACGCTCAAGAAGCCTCAATACATACACCGAACAGAGCATTGATAATATGGTAGATGATATGATTAATGCACAAATAGCTGATGGCATGTTTAAAGAAACAAACCTCTCTTTTAGAGATGTGGAAAGTATTAAACTGGTCTTCAAGGAAAAAATCAAGAGTATCTACCACCATAGAATCGCATACCCACAACTCCTAAACAAAGAAAACAAAGAAAACAACAAAGAAAATGCAGAAAAAAATTTGGCAAATGAAAAGATTTAACTACTTTTGCAGTCCGAATTTAAAATAATATACATTAACACAAATAACCAAAATAAGTTATCATGATTATAGTTCCTGTAAAAGAAGGCGAAAACATTGAAAGAGCATTAAAGAAATTCAAACGTAAATTTGAAAAAACTGGGGTAGTGAAAGAATTACGTCGTCGTCAATGTTTTGACAAACCTTCAGTAATTAAACGCGATCGTAAGATACATGCCATCTATGTGCAAAAGATGATGGCTAACCAAGAATAAAAGCCGAAAAACAGACTTTTTATAAGAATATAGTAAGGTGTAGGAGAATTCCTATACCTTTTTTTGCTTGCACATAAACAAAATTACACATGCAAGATTGAACATCGACACAAAACAATAATAAAACAAAATATCAATACAAAAAGCCTCAATCTATACACAAAAGAAAGAAATTGTTAAATAGTAAAGAAAAATAGACTAAATCTTGATTTTTTTGTGTAATTTTGCAGTTCATATATACAAGAAAAACGAATATGAAAGTATTGAAATTTGGCGGAACATCTGTGGGTAGTGCCCAAAGAATGAAAGATGTTGCAAAACTTATCTGTGATGGACAACAAAAAATAGTTGTTCTGTCTGCTATGTCTGGAACAACCAACTCCCTCATCGAGATAGCTGATTACCTATATAAGAAGAACAGTTCGGGAGCAATGGAGTTAATCAATGCATTGGAGCAAAAATACATCTCTGTATGCGACCAACTTTACTCCACAACAGATGCTCGCACGAAAGGAAAGGACTTTGTAAAAGCATCCTTTGATTTCATGCGATCACTCTCAAAGTCCATCTTCACTACCTTTGAAGAAAAAAATATCATTGCACAAGGAGAACTCATTTCAACCCATTTATTCGCATTCTATTTAGAAGAAAATGGAGTAGACGTATGTCTGTTGCCGGCATTGGAATATATGCGCATTGACAAAAATGCAGAACCGGATATGGCATACATCGCTGACCACCTCAAAGAACTCTTAGATAATCAACCTCAACACAACATATACATCACACAAGGATTTATATGTAAAAACTTCTACGGAGAAACTGACAACCTACAAAGAGGGGGAAGTGACTACACGGCTTCTATCATAGGAGCTGCCATTGAATCGGAAGAAATTCAAATATGGACGGACATCGATGGAATGCACAACAACGATCCACGAGTGGTAGAAAACACAAAACCGGTACCATACCTAAGTTTTGAAGAAGCTGCAGAGTTGGCTTATTTTGGGGCAAAAATACTTCACCCCACTTGTATTCTACCGGCTAAACTACACAACATCCCGGTAAGACTGCTCAATACATTAGATCCTTCTGCAAGAGGAACACTCATCAGCAACGATATAAAACGAGGAAAAATAGAGGCTGTGGCTGCAAAAGATGGTATTGCCTCCATTAAAATAAAATCTGGAAGAATGTTGTTGGCTTATGGATTCTTGCGCAAAGTATTTGAGATTTTTGAAACATATAAAACAAGCATTGACATGATCACTACATCGGAAGTGGGAGTGTCGGTGTCTATCGATAACCTCAAACACTTAGATGACATTGTGGACGACCTGAAAAAGTTCGGAACGGTAACTGTTGAAAAGGACATGGTTATTATATGCGTAGTTGGTGACCTGCCACATGAAAACATTGGATTCCAAGCGCAAGTGGTAAATGCCCTTAAAGACATTCCTATACGAATGATTTCTTATGGAGGAAGTAATTACAACATCTCTTTCTTAATAAAGTCAGAAGATAAGGTGCGAGCACTACAAGCACTTAGTAAACACCTATTTGAAGAATAAATAACTATGGTAGGAATATTTCCAGTAGAACGGTTTCGGAACATTCCGACTCCGTTTTATTTTTACGACATTGCACTCTTACAACAAACATTAGACGAGGTAAATTGCCAATCGCAGGATGAACAATTCCACGTACACTATGCTCTTAAAGCGTGTAGCAACCCGCAAGTTCTAAAAGTAATACAAAAAGCTGGTATTGGAGCCGACTGTGTGAGTGGGGGAGAAATAAAAGCAGCACTTGAGGCAAATATTCCTCCACACAAAATTGTTTACGCAGGAATAGGAAAAACCGACGAAGAAATAGCATTTGCCTTAGATGCTGACATCTTATGCTTTAATGTGGAGTCTATTCCGGAACTTCAAGTAATCAATGAAATAGCACAAAGCAAGAACAAAATAGCTAACATTGCCATCAGAGTAAACCCGAATGTGGATGCTCACACACATCACTACATTACAACAGGACTTGAAGAAAATAAATTTGGTATAGATCATGCATGCTTAACTGAAGCTATCAATACGGCGCTAAGCATGTCAAATGTCTGTGTCATTGGACTACACTTCCACATCGGTTCACAAATAACAGATATGTCAGAGTTTCAAGACTTATGTGTGCGAATCAATGACCTGCAAGAGGAAGTGGAAGAACAAGGGCTACACCTACAACATATCAATGTGGGAGGAGGTTTGGGTATCAATTATGAACACCCCAATCATTTCCCGATAGCTGACTTTGAGAGCTACTTTAAGGTGTTTAGAAAAAACCTCAAACTACGCCCGAATCAACAACTACACTTTGAATTAGGACGCTCTATAGTGGGACCTTGCGGTTCGCTCATCACTAAGGTGTTATATGTAAAACAAGGTGTCAATAAACAGTTTGCTATCGTAGATGCTGGTATGAACAACCTCATTCGACCTGCACTCTATGGTGCTTACCATCGCATAGAAAACCTCACTTCTGAAAAACCATATCAGAAATATGACATTGTAGGCCCTATCTGCGAATCCGCCGATACATTCATCAAAGACTATAAAATACACGAAGCAAAAAGAGGTGACATACTCGCCATTCGATCCACCGGGGCATATGGTGAGGTTATGTCTTCAAACTACAACTTGAGAAATTCACTCAAAGCCTACACATCGGAATTTGTTAAACAACAGGAATAGTCATGCAACTCACACTCATTGAAATAATCCTACTCTCTGTTCTGGGAACTACATTCCTACACCAGCTCTATTTTTATATCCGATACATGGGTGGTTGCTTAAGAAATAAAAAAAGAGAGAAAAAAGGAAAATATACACTGCTTACACAACTACCCGGAGTGTCTGTGATTGTGTGTGCACGCAATGAAGAGGAAAACCTGCAAAACTACCTCTCACACATCTTAGAACAAGATTATCCCACTTTTGAGGTTATTGTGATTAATGATGGTTCTATTGATGATACACCTCATATATTGGAACGCTACAGTAGGCTCTATCCAAACTTGCACATCACTTTTGTACCTAAAGAAGCAAGAATTATTAGCTCTAAAAAATTAGGGCTCACGCTTGGAGTAAAAGCTGCAAAGTACAATCATCTGTTATTCACTGATGCTGACTGTGTCCCTGCTGGTAAATCATGGATTAGAAACATCATGACGAGATACGACGAAAACACTGATGTGGTCTTGGGGTACGGTGCATATTTTAAGGAAAAAACACTACTCAACACACTGATTCAATATGATACTTTTTTTCATGCGCTTCAATTCCTTGGAATGGCTGAAGCAGGAAAACCTTATATGGGAGTGGGAAGAAATCTGTCCTACAAAAAAGACTTATTCATAGAAAAAAACGGATTTGGGGACACGCTGCATTTAATTTCTGGGGATGACGACCTCTTTGTGAATAAAGTGGCAAAAAAACACAATACACGAATAGTTACAACTCCTGAAAGTGTCACCTACTCAATTCCCAAGACAACATGGCGAGATTGGATACATCAAAAGAAAAGACACCTACGTGTTTCACCCTACTACACAACCAAATCCAAACTCCAAATCGGTGTGGAACCCATCACAAGAGGCTTGTTCTACTTACTTATCATACTGTGTTGCGCATGTGGAACACTATACACCGTCCTCGGCGCACTCACACTCTGGTTGCTACGCTACATCCTCCAACTCACTATTATAAATATGTCAGCCAAGCAGTTGAAGCAAAAATATTTCGGCATAGAAATCCTCTTTTTCGATATCTTGTTACCATTGCTCAATCTGCATATCTTGTTTTGGGAAAAAAGAAAAAAGAGAACCACACTGCAATGGTGAAAAAAACTATGACCATTTTTGTAAACTCTACATTGCAATTCCGTTTTTTTACTGTAAATTTGCAACACGAGAAGAAAATTTACTCGCAATAAACATATATAAGCATTTTAATAAAACAACTATTTGATACTACTATTATGGATTTACTACAACAAATCATGGAGCGCGCTAAGTCAAACCCTCAGCGCATCGTACTTCCGGAAGGTACAGAGTTACGTACACTCGAAGCTGCAAACATTATCTTGAAAGAACGTGCTGCACAACTCATTCTTATCGGCAATGCTGATGAAATTAACAAAATTGCTGCCGAACACAACTGGAACTATATTAAGGAAGCAACAATTGTTGACCCTGATAGCGATGAACGTATGCCACAATATGCACAATTGCTCTACAACTTGCGTAAGAGCAAAGGAATGACAATGGAAGAAGCTGAAAAAACAGCTAAAAATCCACTTTACCTTGCATGCTTGATGATTAAAAACGGAGATGCTGATGGAGAACTCGCTGGCGCACTCAACACAACCGGAAACGTGCTCAGACCCGCATTTCAAATAGTAAAGACACAACCTGGAATCAGCGTAGTGTCTGGAGCTATTTTGATGTTCACTCCTGCACATCAATACGGTGAAAACGGACTGCTCATCTTTGCTGACTGTGCAGTAAATCCATGCCCCACAGCGCCTGAGTTAGCACAAATTGCTGTCTGCACAGCCAACACAGCAAGGGTTATCGCCGGATACGAACCAAGAGTGGCAATGCTTAGCTTCTCTTCTAAGGGTAGTGCAAAACATGAATTGGTAGACAAAGTGGTAGAGGCTACAAAACTCGCTAAGGAAATGGCTCCTGATACAATGATTGACGGAGAATTGCAAGCGGATGCTGCTTTGGTGCCTTCTGTAGGTAAAAGTAAAGCACCGGATAGCAAGGTGGCAGGAAATGCTAATGTGCTCGTATTCCCTGACTTGCAAGCAGGTAACATTGGCTACAAAATAGTGGAACGCTTCTCTGGAGCACAAGCAGTAGGACCAATCTTGCAAGGTATAGCAGCGCCAATCAATGACCTTTCAAGAGGATGCTGCGTTGATGACATCGTCAAGATGATTACAATAACAGCAAACCAAGCTATCGGATTAAAGGAACAACAAAAAGCATAATGTATGAAAATTCTTGTATTAAATTGTGGTAGCTCATCCATCAAATATAAATTGTTTGAGATGGAAGACAAATCCGTGCTTGCACAAGGCGGAGTAGAAAAAATCGGACTTAAAGATTCTTTCTTGAAGTTCACATTGCCCAACGGAGAAAAAGTGCAATGGAACAAGGAGATGGAAGAACATACAGTCGGTATTGAACTCATATTTTCTGCATTGACCGATGAAAAATATGGTTGCATCAAATCATTAAACGAAATTGATGCTGTTGGTCATCGTTGTGTACATGGAGGGGAAAAATTCAATAAGTCGGTTATAATTACTCAAGAAGTAATCAACCAAATTACAGAATGTAATGACTTGGCTCCGCTACACAATCCTGCTAACCTAAAAGGAATTGCTGCGGTGTCTTCCATCCTGCCTAACGTACCTCAGGTGGGAGTGTTTGATACAGCATTCCATCAAACAATGCCCGACTTTGCATATATGTATGCATTGCCATACGAACTATACGAAAAATATGGAATACGCCGATATGGATTCCATGGAACAAGTCACAGATACGTTTCTAAAAGAGTATGTGAAATCTTAAATACTGATTACAACAACAGTAAAATCATTACCGCACACATCGGTAACGGTGGCTCTGTCACTGCTGTACTCAACGGACAATCTGTTGATACTTCTATGGGTATGACCCCGGTGGAAGGTCTCATGATGGGTACGCGTGCAGGTGACCTTGATCTTGGGGTGGCTACCTACTTGATGGAAAAAGAAAATATGGACACTGCTGCATTTGCCAACCTTGTTAATAAGAAGAGTGGAATTGCTGGTGTGTCTGGTGTTTCAAGTGACATGCGCGATATTGAAAAGGCTATTCAGGAAGGAAATAAACGTGCTGACTTGGCAAGAAACATGTTCTGTTATCGTGTTAGAAAATACATCGGCTCTTATGCGGCTGCAATGAACGGCGTGGATACTCTTGTGTTCACTGGTGGTATTGGAGAAAATGATGCATTTGTGCGTTCTGCTATCTGTAAAGGACTTACATTCTTAGGGGTAGAACTAAACGAAGAGCTTAACGCTTCTGTAAGAGGGGTAGAAACTGTTATCTCCACTCCTACTTCAAAAGTTCAAGTGGTGCTCGTTCCTACTGATGAAGAATACATGATTGCTTTTGATACAATGGAATTGGTAAAATAACACCCCAACCATTTCATACACATCAAAGAAGGATGTACCCACAGGTGCATCCTTCTTTATTATTCACAAAATCATACAGGAAATTTGACTTAAAAAATTATTACTGTCCGCTAAAGACTTGAATTCCCTCCCAACTTGCTGAAATAGATAA
>CALGCU010000039.1 GCA_937886455.1 uncultured Bacteroidales bacterium
ATTTTTGTTGTATCTTTTTCCGGCACATTCATCACAAGTAACATAAACATCAGGCAAGAAATGCATTTCAATGGTTTTGTAGCCGTTTCCACCGCATGTTTCACATCTTCCACCGGCAGTGTTAAATGAAAATCGTCCAGGCTTATATCCTCTGATTTTGGCTTCAGGGAGAGATGTAAACAAATTTCTTATTTCGTTGAAAACCCCGGTGTAGGTAGCTGGATTAGAACGGGGTGTGCGTCCAATAGGACTTTGGTCCATTTGTACCACTTTGTCAATATTTTCTATTCCTTCAATGCGTTCATAGGGCAAGGGTTGTTGGTTGGAACGATAGAAATGTTGACTGAGAATAGGGTAGAGGGTGGAGTTGATAAGAGATGATTTTCCACTACCGGAAACCCCTGTGACGCATATCATTTTCCCTAAAGGTATTTCCAAATGAACCTTTTTAAGGTTGTTTCCTGTAGCTCCGTACAGATGTAAACTCTTGCCATTTCCTTCTCTCACAAATGAACGTGGCTTTATTGCGATGCGTTGATTGAGGTAATTGGCAGTGAGCGTGTCGCATTGAAGCATTTGTTGAGGTGTGCCGGCAAACACAACCTCTCCTCCTAATCGTCCGGCATGAGGCCCCAAGTCAATGATGTAGTCTGCTTCGCGCATCATACTTTCATCGTGTTCCACCACGATTACGGTGTTGCCACTATCGCGGAGTTTTTGCAATGAATTTATGAGTTTGATGTTATCTCGTTGATGTAATCCAATGCTTGGCTCGTCAAGAATGTAGAGTACATTCACAAGGTCGGAACCTATCTGCGTAGCCAATCTGATGCGTTGACTCTCTCCCCCTGATAGGCTTTGTGAACTACGATTGAGCGAAAGATATTGCAGGCCGACATTGAGCATGAATTGCAAACGGCTTCGAATTTCTTTTAGTATTTCTCCGGCTATCCTTTGTTGACGTTCGCTCAAAGTAGGTTCCACTTCGTCAAGGTATGTAAGCAAGTCGGAGATATCCATAGCAGCCATTTCAGCAATGTTTTTTTCTCCAATGCGAAAATGAAGTGATTCTTTACACAGGCGTGCTCCGTTACATTCAGGACAGATAACCTCATGAGAATACTGGTTGAGTTGACGTGACTCCATGGCATTTCCGGCACTCTCTTGTTCTGCTTTGAGATGATTGATAATACCTTCATAGCGTACAAAATAGTTTGAGTTGCCTAATGCTGTATTCTTAATGTGGATCGACTCTGCACTACCATAAAGAATAGTGTGCATGGCTTCTTCCGGGATGTCGCAAATGGCTGTCTTGATATCACAACCATATTTCTCTAAAATACTTTCTATTTGCCAAAATATAGTGGTGTTGCGATGTTTGCCAAGTGGCTCAATACCACCATTATATATGCTTACTTTATTATTTGGAATGACTTTGTTGATGTCAATTTGTTCAATCACTCCCAAACCTTGGCAGTGAGGGCATGCACCTTGTGGGGAGTTGAAAGAAAAATTGTGTGGTGCAGGTTCGTTATATGAAATTCCGGTGGTGGGACACATTAGCGAACGGCTGAAATAACGTCCCTCCTCTTCTCCATGCTCAATAATCATGATGATGCCGTTACCTTGTTGCATAGCTTTGCCCACTGACTCTTTGAGTCTTTGACGGTCCTTGCTGCTAACTTGCAATTTATCAATCACAACTTCAATATCATGGTTCTTGTAGCGGTCAACACGCATGCCAAAGGTTAGTTCATGCACCTCACCATCCACACGCACATTCATATATCCCTTCTTGCGTATTTGCTCAAAGAGTTCTTTATAGTGTCCTTTGCGGTTGCGAACAATAGGAGCCAACAAGTAGATGCGTTTATTCTCATAACTTTTGAGAATCAAATCAATGATTTGCTCTTCGCTATATTTCACCATAGGCTCGCCGGTGATATAAGAGTAAGCCACTCCGGCGCGTGCAAAGAGTAGGCGAAGAAAATCATAAATCTCTGTGGTTGTCCCCACTGTGGAACGAGGATTCTTGTTTGTGGTTTTTTGCTCGATAGATATTACAGGGCTCAGTCCGCTAATCTTATCCACATCCGGCCGCTCTAAAGCACCAAGAAAACCACGAGCATAAGAAGAAAAAGTCTCAATATATCGCCGTTGCCCCTCTGCATAAATCGTATCAAAAGCCAATGAAGACTTCCCACTACCGCTAAGACCTGTAATTACAGTGAGTGAATTACGTGGAATACTCACGTCAATGTTTTTTAGGTTGTGTACGCGAGCTCCGGTCACTTCAATATGTTCAGTTTCTATTAATGATTTGTGCGAATTGTCAAGCATATACTTGGTTTGATACAAATTAAACATTTTTCTTCTCGTAAGCCTCTACGATACGTTGTACCAATTTGTGGCGTACAATATCTTCCTTGCTAAAAACAACTTTTGAAATACCCTTCACATCTTTGAGCACATCCAAGGCTTCAATCAAACCTGAACGTTGATGAGCAGGAAGGTCTATTTGAGTCATGTCCCCTGTAACAATAATCTTTGAATTCAATCCCATGCGCGTCAAAAACATCTTAATCTGTTGTGTGGTAGTGTTTTGTGCTTCATCAAGTATAATAAACGAGTCGTCAAGAGTTCTGCCGCGCATATAAGCAAGTGGTGCAACCTCTATATTACCACGCTCTAAATATTTTTGAAAATTCTCAGCACCTAACATATCAAAAAGAGCATCGTAAAGTGGTCTTAAATAAGGGTCAACCTTATTCTGTAAGTCACCGGGAAGAAATCCAAGCTTTTCACCAGCTTCAACTGCAGGTCTTGTGAGAATAATTCTGTTTACCTGCTTGTCTCTGAAGGCGCTTACAGCCAGAGCAACAGCGAGGTAAGTTTTACCTGTACCGGCAGGGCCAATACCAAATACCACAGTATTATTTTTGATCAGGTCGATATATTTC
>CALGCU010000040.1 GCA_937886455.1 uncultured Bacteroidales bacterium
AGTTTGGTTGATTGGCAATAATACCGGTAGAAACACCATTGAAACGCGCAAAACCTACGATAATGTTGCGAGCATAGTTGGCGTGTACTTCAAGGAATTTACCATCGTCCACAATGCCATGAATGATGTTCTTCATGTCATATGGCATGTTAGGATTATCAGGAACAATTTCGTTCAAACTGTCTTCCAAACGGTTAATTGGGTCGTTGGTTTCTTCAAGCGGAGCATCTTCCATGTTGTTTTGTGGCAAGTAAGAAATCAACTCACGAATCAATTCGATACCCTTTTGTTCGTCTTCTACTTTGAAGTGTGACACACCTGATTTTGAGTTGTGCATGTTAGCTCCACCAAGATCTTCAGTGGTAATGTCTTCACCGGTTACTGATTTTACTACTTTCGGACCGGTAACGAACATATAACTGTTTTGTTCTGTCATCAAAATAAAGTCGGTCAATGCTGGTGAATAAACTGCACCACCGGCACATGGACCAAATATTGCTGAGATTTGAGGCACAACTCCTGATGCCAAAATGTTACGCTCAAAGATTTCTGCATAACCGGCCAATGAGGTCACACCTTCTTGAATACGTGCACCACCTGAGTCGTTAATACCGATGATAGGAGCACCCACTTTCATCGCCATATCCATGGCTTTGCAAATCTTTTGAGCCATTGTTTCTGAAAGAGAACCTCCAAATACG
Organism: uncultured Bacteroidales bacterium; assembly: GCA_937886455.1. GTDB lineage: Bacteria > Bacteroidota > Bacteroidia > Bacteroidales > Paludibacteraceae > Gallipaludibacter. The sequence goes on from CALGCU010000040.1 coordinate 702, forward strand.
GTAAAGTCTTGAGCAAATACATATACTACTCGACCATGAATCGTACCATGACCGGTTACAACACCGTCACCAAGATACTTTTCTTTTTCCAATCCGAAGTTAGTGCAACGATGAGTGACAAACATGTCCAACTCTTCAAAACTACCTTCGTCTAAGAGCATCTCAATGCGTTCACGAGCAGTGTATTTACCTTTGCTGTGTTGAGATTCAATGCGCTTTTCGCCACCACCCAATTTGGCTATCTGGCGTTTTTCAATAAGGTCTGCAACCTTGCTAACATTGTTCATAATGTAATGATATAACTAATGTTTGACGTTATTTTGATTATTTGTTAGGGTCTTCACACAATTCTGTCAACACTCCGTAGGTTGATTTTGGATGAAGGAATGCAATGTTCAAACCTTCTGCACCTTTACGAGGTTGTTTGTCAATTAATTGAATGCCCATCTCTGCTGCCTCGTCTAATTGGCCTTGCAAACCTTCTACTGCAAAAGCTACATGGTGTACACCACCTTTACCGCCGTTTTTCTCAATGAATTTTGCAATTGGGCTGTCTTCGCTCGTAGGTTCAAGCAATTCAATCTTGGTTTGACCAATCTTGAAGAAAGCAGTTTTTACCTTTTGTTCTGCTACTTCTTCAATTGAATAACACTTGGTACCTAACAATTTTTCATAAAATGGAATTACTTCTTCCAATTTGTTCACGGCAATGCCGAGATGTTCAATGTGTGTTGGATTCATAATGTGTATTTATTTGTGGTTTGTTAATTTGTTTTTGTCTTAATTTGCTAAAAAGCAAAATCTCCGTGCAAAGGTAGCGAAATATATCTGATTCTCAATACTATTTTTGGGATATTTTTCTGTAAAAAAATCCTAAAAACAAATCACATGAAAGATTGAATCTCTACATTTTGTCACAAAAACTTGCTATTTATTTGTTAATTTCTTCAAAAAACTCAAAGAAGTGTGTTTATTTTGTCGTTTCTTTGCTTTTGCTTGCGTATTGAAACATTAAAATGCTAAATGGCAAAGAAAATGTTTTACAACATATCACGCTTATGTCTAACAGTGTGTCTGTTGTAAATTGTTGGGTCGAATCTGTGTGAAACATGAAGGAGATAATGCTATTTACTTTGTTTTCGCACCTACATAACACTTTTACTCACAAAAAGTTTATTGGAAATAAAAATGTTTCTATAACTCTTTCTTCTGTAGTGTTTTACGATATGATTTTTCTGTGAATTATACGACACATTTACAAGAAAAACGCTGATTATAGAGTGTCGTTCTCTGATAATCAGCGTTTCATTATTCGTGGTCCCACTTGGGCTTGAACCAAGGACCCCCTGATTATGAGTCAGGTGCTCTAACCAACTGAGCTATAGGACCGCTTGCGTATAGAAAAATTTCTACTATTTTTGCAAAGCGGTTGCAAAGGTAGAAAGAAATGTGCAAATTTGCAAATAACTAATGAGAAAACTTTTTATATCAACTAACAAAATATCACTTTATGGAAAATGAAGAAAAAGTAAAAGGACTTCCCGAAAATGCCTCTCGGGAACTCAAACCGGGGGAAACTTATGAGCCCATCTTAGATGCGAATAAAACCTTCCCCGAAGTTAATTTTCGCTCGGTTTCATTGGGATTGCTGATGGCTGTAATTTTTTCAGCTGCTGCTGCTTATCTCGGATTGAAGGTCGGACAAGTCTTTGAGGCTGCAATTCCTATTGCTATCATTGCTGTGGGACTTTCTACGGCTACTAAACGCAAAAATGCTTTGGGTGAAAATGTCATAATTCAAAGCATTGGCTCCAGCTCTGGGGTTATCGTTGCAGGGGCTATTTTTACACTGCCTGCACTCTACATCCTACAAGCAAAATATCCGGAACTGACAGTGAGTTTCATGCAAGTCTTCTTGAGTTCACTCTTGGGAGGCGTGTTGGGTATTTTGTTTCTCATCCCTTTTAGAAAGTACTTTGTGAGTGATATGCACGGAAAATATCCTTTCCCGGAAGCAACTGCCACTACACAAGTGCTCGTCTCTGGTGAAAAGGGTGGCAGCCAAGCCAAACCGCTGCTTATTGCTGGCTTGTTGGGTGGACTGTATGACTTCTTGATTGCTACATTTGGAACATGGGCAGAAACTTTCTCTACAAGAGTTTTGCCTTTTGGTGAACTAATCGCCGACAAGGCAAAGGTAGTGTTTAAACTCAACTTGGGTGCTGCGGTGCTGGGACTTGGTTTTATCGTAGGATTGAAGTATGCTGCTATCATCTGTGCTGGATCGGCTTTGGTGTGGTTTGTATTGGTTCCACTTTTCCCGGCTTTGGGTGATGGCGTCTTGGCTGTGCTCGACCCAACATTCCAAGGAACAGCGGCTACTATGACGCCTGAACAACTCTTTACTACCTTTGGTCGTCCAATCGGTATCGGAGGAATTGCAATGGCAGGAGTCATTGGTATTATTCGTTCATGGGGAGTCATTAAAAGTGCTGTCGGATTGGCTGGACGTGAAATGAAAGGTAAATCTGATGTGCAAAAACAAGTGGCACGCACGCAACGTGACATCTCAATGAAGATTATCGTATTTGGAATTGCTATCGCACTGCTGGCTACGTTTATTTTCTTCTATTTTGGTGTGGTTACTAATCTGTTGCATGCAATTGTAGGTATCCTTGTGGTTGCTGTTATTGCATTCTTGTTCACCACTGTGGCTGCTAATGCTATTGCTATTGTGGGTAGTAATCCGGTTTCGGGAATGACCCTGATGACCTTGATTTTAGCATCTGTTGTGATGGTGGCTGTTGGATTAAAGGGCACGGCAGGAATGGTGGCTTCCCTCGTCATCGGTGGAGTGGTTTGTACGGCTCTTTCTATGGCTGGAGGATTCATCACAGACCTGAAAATCGGATATTGGATTGGTACAACGCCGGCAAAACAAGAAACGTGGAAATTCCTCGGAACTTTAGTTTCTGCGGCTACTGTTGGTGGAGTTATCATGGTGCTTAACAAAACTTATGGATTCACAGGTGAAAATGCACTGGTGGCACCTCAGGCAAATGCTATGGCTGCTGTTATCGAACCTCTTATGTCTGGCGCGGGAGCTCCATGGTGGCTCTATGGTATTGGAGCAGTGCTCGCTGTGATTCTCACACTCTGTAAGGTGCCTGCGTTGGCTTTTGCATTGGGTATGTTTATTCCTATGGAACTCAATGCGCCGCTACTCGTGGGTGGTGCTATCAGTTGGTTCGTTAGCTCACGTTCTAAAGATAAAGCGCTTAATACGGCTCGACAAGAAAAAG
>CALGCU010000041.1 GCA_937886455.1 uncultured Bacteroidales bacterium
ACAGTGGATGGTGTTGACTTTACCAGTCGTATGAAACTGAGTGGAACAGGAGCAGCTGATGCACGCACACTCACTTTCCCGGTAAAAGGAACATGCGACATTGACGTCTATTTGGTTTCTTCTACATCTACAGAAGTGCGTGCACTAAATGTAGCTACCGGCTCTTTTGCCAATGTTGTGGGTACATTGGAAGCTGCAACAACAGTACAAAAAGCCACTTATCACTATGAGGGTGCTGCTACAACAATCTATTTGTATAGCCCTAAAAGTGGAGTGAATCTCTATGGTGTACGTGTCACCTATAATGGCGCTACCACTGATTTACAAGAAAGCGAGGCTCTGAATGTATATCATTATGCTGATGTAATTTTCAATCCATCTTGTCAATCCATTGCGCTGTACAATGCTTCTGGTGTCCTTTTGGAACAAACTATGGAAAATATCTCTTTGGCTAAATATCCACATGGATTTTATTTTGTTCGCTTGACTAATGGAGAACAAACTCTGAAATTAGTGAAATAAATCATAATAGAACATACTTAAAAAGAGTGTGCCTAATCCGATAAAACTTAGGCGCACTCTTTATATATTATTGCTGTCTGGTAAAAATATCCGACATCAATAATTCATAACTAACTCCAAAAACACAGACCTCCTTTATTTAAACGGCGTATCGTATCCGCGATTTATCATTATATCTTATAGGTCATTACCAGATGATTTTATTATCACCATCTGACCCTTAGCGGATTCTTGTACTATACTCCTCATATTCATTACTATATCATTGCAAACAGATAGGAACTAGATAGGAACTAGGTAGGAACTAGGTAGGAATTAGATAGGAACTAGGTAGGAACTAGATAGGAACTAGATAGGAATTAGATAGGAATTAGGTAGGAACTAGGTAGGAACTAAGTAGGAACTACCTGTAATCAAAAATACTTTTTATTATTACCAAACTACAAATCCGATCCATCTCAAGAAATAGCCATACTCCATTTGAATAACCCAAACACTGAAGAATTAATACACTATTAAAAAAACTCCACTTCCTCCCATAGCCTTCATGCTCTCATGAAGTATGTGGACTTTTCTCTAACAAGATTTTATCAAACACCAACAAATATATTGCAAAAAACTATTTAAATATTTTATACCTTTGTTGTATCTTTGCACTAAACTGAGAAAATAAATGCATTTGAGGATACAATAAAATTGTTTTCTAATCTTCACTACTGATATTTGCTGTCGTATAATCTAATTTAATGAGATGAAATACAGTTGAAGATGTTTGTGAATTGAAAAAACACGACTATGAAAAAGAAAGAAAAAAGAATGAAAAAAGCCACAAAAACACTGAAAAAGAAAGAAATTGTGCGCAGTATCATTGCTACATTCAATGACAATCCTACCAAAACGTTTAACTATAAACAACTCTCATCTTTTCTGGGAATAAAAGGGGATGCGCAACGTCTCTTAGTGTGTGAAGTGTTGTATGAATTGTACGACGAAGAGTTTTTGGTGGAAATATCAAGAGGTAAGTACAAACTGAATTCACGTGGGGCTTATGTGGAAGGAGTTATAGAAAGACGAGGAGTTAAAACTTATGTGCTGCCGAATGATGGGGGAGAGGAAGTGTTTATTCCTGATAGAAAAAGTAATCATGCAATGGCGGGCGATACGGTTCAAGTGTACCTATACGCTCATAGACGAGGACTGCCTCCTGAAGGGGAAGTCGTGGAAGTTCTGAAGCGTGCAAAGGATACTTTTGTGGGAATTCTACAAAAAACAGGAAATGAAATGTTCCTACTGGTGGACAATAAAATCATGTCAAGTGATATCCACATTCCTTCTCATCTCTTACACAAAGCACGCTCTGGACAAAAAGCAGTAGTGCGATTGTTACATTGGACACCGGAAGCACATTACCCGGAAGGGGAAGTGATTGATATACTCGGAAATGCTGGAAATAATAACACAGAAATGCATGCCATATTGGCTGAGTTCGGTCTTCCTTATTCTTACCCGGATGAAATAGAAAAAGCAGCTAATGCTATTGATGATGGAATAACGCCGGAGGAAATCAATCGACGTGTGGATATGAGAAATGTTTGTACATTCACCATTGACCCGGCAGATGCTAAGGACTTTGATGATGCTCTTTCTCTAAGAAAAATTGAGAATGGATTATGGGAAATTGGTGTGCATATTGCAGACGTTACGCATTATGTCCGACCCGGAAGCATCATAGATAAGGAAGCTTACAAACGGGCGACATCTGTCTATCTGGTAGACCGTACTATACCTATGCTCCCGGAACATCTCTCTAATGGAATTTGCTCACTAAGACCAAATGAAGAAAAACTCTGCTTTTCAGTAATTTTTGAAATGGACGACAATGCACAGGTACACAACTATCGCATTTGCCGTACAGTGATTAAGAGTAATCGTCGATTCACCTATGAGGAAGCACAAAATATTATTGAAAAAGGAGAAGGCGAACTGGCAAATGAATTGCTCACACTCAATCGACTCGCAAAACAATTACGACAAGCAAGATTTGAAAAGGGAGCAATTGCCTTTGAAAGGGTAGAGGTTAAATTTCACCTTGATCAAGAAGGCAAACCGACAGGTGTGTATTTCAAAGAAGCAAAAGAAGCCAATCAACTGATAGAGGAATTTATGCTACTTGCTAATCGCACTACTGCAACTCATATCGGAAAACCCGGAAAGGGAAAGAAAGCACCTACTTTTGTCTATCGTATTCATGATACTCCTAATCCGGATAAATTCAATAGCTTCGCAGCATTCGCTAAACGATTTGGCTATACATTGAAAACTACCGGCAAGAAAGAATCTATATCACTAAGCATTAATCGCTTGATGGAAGAAGTCAAAGGTAAGGGTGAACAAAATCTAATGGAAACATTAGCGCTACGCTCTATGGCTAAAGCGGTCTATTCTACTTGTAATATTGGACACTATGGATTGGCATTCAACTACTATACTCACTTTACATCGCCCATACGACGTTATCCGGATATGATGGTTCATCGACTCTTGGAAAGGTATATGGCTGATGGAGCAAGCGTGAGCGAAAACGAGTATGAAGATTATTGTCAACATGCCTCAGAAAGGGAACAACTCGCTGCAAATGCCGAGCGCGCTTCTATCAAATATAAACAAGTGGAATATATGTCCGACAAACTGGGGGAAGTGTTTGAGGGGGTTATCTCAGGCGTCACAGAGTGGGGAGTTTATGTGGAACTTAAAGAGAATATGTGCGAAGGTATGATTCCAATCCGAGCATTGGATGAAAATGATTATTTCATCTTTGATGAAACAAACTATTGTGTGGTAGGCCGCAAAAGCAATAAAAAATACCAATTGGGAGCAACGTTGAAAGTGCGAGTGGTGAAGGCTGACTTATTGAAAAAACAATTGGACTTTGCCTTGGCTTAACACATGCATCAATGCTCTCGTTAATGAAAGTGTAAAATAATTACTATAGATAGAAAAATGAAAACAATTAACGAATTACAAGACGAAATTATTGAGGAATTTGCTGTTTTTGAGGATTGGATGGACAAATATAGCCTGTTGATTGACATGGGACGTAATTTGCCAACACTGGATGAATCGCTCAAAACACCCGAAAATCGTATTGAAGGATGCCAAAGCAATGTGTGGCTTGACGCACGCATGCAGGATGATGTGCTGATTTTTACAGCGGATAGCGACGCTGTACTTGTTAAAGGAATTGTTTCGGTTTTGGTGAAAATTCTTTCTGGACACACACCGAAAGAGGTAATGGAAGCGGATTTGTATTGCATCGAAAAAATTGGACTCAAGGAACATCTTTCTCCTACACGTAGTAACGGACTGCTCGCCATGGTAAAACAAATGAAAATGTATGCCTTAGCTTTTCAAGCAAAATATAAAGCTTGATAATTCTGAAAATATAAGCCTATAAAATACCATATAAACACATGAAAAACGTTAAATTCTATTGTATGATGGCAGGAACATTATTCTCTGCTTTTGCATGTAATCGTCAATCTACTGCAATAACTTACCCGGAAACTCATCAAGATACTGTGACGGATACTTATTTTGGAACGAAAGTGCCTGATCCTTATAGGTGGATGGAAAATGACACAACACCTGAAGTGGAGGCGTGGGTAAAGGCTGAAAACGAAATAACGCAACAATACCTCGCTAAAATTCCTTTCAGAGAGTCCTTGAAACAACGCTTTACAGAGTTGATGACATACGAAAGGTTTAGTGCACCAAGCAAAAAGTATGGAAAATACTATTATTCACACCACGATGGTAAGCAAAATCAAAGTGTGATGTATGTTAAAGACTCTTTGAATGCTGAAGGAGAACTACTTCTTGATCCTAATACACTCTCTGAAGATGGAACGGTGGCGCTAAATAGTACGGCTATTTCTAAGGATGGAAGGTACATGGCATATGCTATCTCACGTAGTGGAAGTGATTGGCAGGAAATCTTTGTGATGGACCTGCAAACACGAACACTCACTCCGGATCATATTATGTGGTGTAAGTTCTCGGCAGCACAATGGTGCGGAAACGGATTCTACTATAGTGCTTATGATGCACCGGAAGAGGGGAAAGAGTTCTCCAATATCAATGAATATCATAAAATATTTTATCACACACTCGGTACACCACAGAGTGAAGATGTCTTGGTGTATGAAAATCGAAACTATCCTAAACGTTTCTACTCTTGCAGGGTAAGTGAGGACGACCGTTGTCTCTTTGTCTATGAGTCTGGGGCGAATAGGGGGAATAGACTATTCTTTAAAGACCTTACAAAGCCCACAAGCGACTTCCGGCTAATCGCTGATAATGATGATTATTCTTATTCGTTCTTTGAGGCTGTTGGTGATACACTCTATTTCATTACGAATGAAAATGCTCCTATGTATAAAGTGGTATGCACTACGATTGACCAACCGGAAAAATCAAATTGGAAAGACTTGATTCATGAAAATGAACATGTGATGAATGCGTGCAAAATGATGAATGGACACATCTTTGTCACATATTTGCAAGATGCATCTGACCATGCTTATGTGTATGACTTAAGAGGAAAACGCCTCCATGAGGTAAATCTACCTACACTGGGTAGTGTCTCTTTCACTGGAAGCAAGGATGAAAAGGAGATATTCTACACATTTTCTTCTTACACCTATCCGGCTACAATATATAAGTACGACCTATGTACGAATACTTCAACACTGTACAATGCTCCTAAAGTGGCGTTCACACCGGAGGATTTTGAAGTGAAACAAGTCTTCTTCTCTTCGAAAGATAGCACCATGATACCCATGTTCTTGATTCATAAGAAAGGATTGGTTCTAAATGGAAATAACCCGGTTATGCTCTATGGATATGGTGGGTTTAACATTAGCCTCACACCATCATTTGCCACCACTCGTCTGCCCTTCATCGAACAGGGAGGTGTGTTTGCTATTGTTAATCTGAGAGGCGGAGGTGAATATGGAGAAAAATGGCATGTGGCTGGCACAAAAATGCAAAAACAAAATGTGTTTGATGATTTTATTGCGGCTGCTGAATACCTCATTCAAGAACAATATACTTCTATAGGACACATCGGTATTATGGGAGGTAGCAATGGAGGTTTGTTGGTGGGTGCTGTGGTTAATCAACGACCGGAACTTTACACAGTCGCATTGCCTGCAGTGGGGGTGATGGATATGTTGCGCTACCATAAATTTACAATCGGATGGAATTGGGCAAGTGACTACGGTACATCGGAAGATAGTGAGGAAATGTTCCGTTATTTATTGGCATATTCTCCAATACACAACATTCAAAACACCGGAACACCTTATCCGGCTATTATGGTTACTACAGCCGACCATGATGATAGGGTAGTACCTGCTCATTCTTTCAAATATGCAGCTACATTACAAGTAGCCAATACGGGTAATGCTCCAAAATTGATTCGCATTGAAACGAAAGCCGGACATGGTGCAGGAAACCCACTCAGCAAACAAATTGAAGAGTGGACAGATATGTATGCTTTTGCAATGTATCATTTGGGAATGACATGGAAGTAAAGAAAAACTTGTTGGGAAATTCCACTTTTCATGGCATAATACCTACAAGTTTATGACGCATAAATGATGAATATGTCATTTAATACACGAATTTGTGTCTAAAAATACACACAGCCATCTCATAAATCGTTGTATTTTTGCATTGTCAGTTGAAGGCAAATCTGTGTGGTTCTTCACAAGAGGATTTAACACCATGCAACTGACCAAGACGAGAGTCTTGTCGTGGATTCATGAAATAATAGAGATTTTTTTTGATGGTTAGTGAATAAAAAGAGAAATGCTCTGGCTTGTGAAAGTCGGAGCATTGTTTTATTTACATACGTCATCCCGTCTTCTGTCTAACCATACTCTAAATCCACATCAGCAAAATCAAATGACTGATGTGTGTTAAAATGGTGACTATAAATCCATATTCTCTAATCTTCGTTTCGTCGCCTTATTTTGTTAGTTCATCCTAAAGATTTCTCTATGTCAATTTTACTGATTATCTTTGTTGTGAAAATATGGACACGATACATGGGTAAGAAGTGTTTCTTTCTTGCATGTTGATGTGTCCAATCTTGTGTGTGAAATACGATAAAAATAAGATTATACTATGAAGAAAATTCACGTACTGACGAGTATTCTATGTGCTCTGCTATTGAGCGCATGTGCTCATTCTGCTATTGACGGCTCTAATCGTCAACCGGTAGCTTCTGTCTTGCATCTCT
>CALGCU010000042.1 GCA_937886455.1 uncultured Bacteroidales bacterium
CATCATTGCTTTGTTGAGGTATTTCGATACTAGTATGTATTCCGAAGAAGAGAGCCATTCGTCATTCTCCCCATCATATTGGTAGAGTATCTGCCTTTCATAATCATACACAAAGTACTCAGCTTCCGGAAAGCGTTCTATGAGTTCGTAGCATTTGCGTATAATGGCGTTACATTGGGTATGCGTGGTGATTTCTATAATGCAGAGGGGCTCCATATCGGGCGAGAACACCACCAAGTCAGGCGCCAAATCATCCCAATCATCGGTCACAGTGGCTTCAGATAAGAGAATAAGATCTTGCATATAAATCTCAGGTAGAGCACACTTAAAAAATTGAGCAATCACACCCTGATGTTGCCACTTAGGGCGAGGACACATTCCTATGCCTGAATAATTATCTAATAGTCCCATAATGCGTAATAATAATTTGATGGCAAAGATAATAGACCACACATAAATGGAAACTAAAATAATCCTCTTATAAGGTGACCTTTTGATGACTTTTTGGTGACTTTTACGCCCCAATGGTTTGTTTGATTAAAACAATCTGCTTACTTTTGTAGGACTATGAATCATGCCTGCACTCTTCGAAATGTCTATTACGCAGAAGCCAAGTACAACTTGCCTCCGCAGAAGGTCTATTTCCTTTCGGATACAAGTTCTCCTAAAATGCGTCAAACAATCGCAAAGTTTAGCCGGCAGATGAATGTAATATTGGCAGACACTCCTCTATTCCCCATGCAACTGGAAGTGGTACAAGCGGCCACACACACCGACAATCTACTCGCCTTATTTCCCGACATAACTCCGGATGACAAAACTACACTACACAAAAAAATAAAAAGTCTCCAGGGGGAAGACAATCTGAAACAAAGCGAACTTCTCACCCTGTGTTGCCACCTACTCACTCCATCATTGCCCTACTTCTTGATGACTGCCATCAACATGGAGCAAGTGCCTGAAAATGATTTCATTTCGGTGTTTTCTGCATGGGTACAATTACTACAAGAACACTACACACTTCCTCAACTACACGCCTCCACACTCCCACTTATGGTGCATGAGGGCATGTTTCTCGACAGCACATACATGGTGATGAACAACGGCCAAAAAGGCATAGGAAGTGTGGACAAGAAGAGTATTGGCGTAAATTCCTGAAAGAACAATCACAGGAAAACATTGCAGCCAACAGAGAACTGGTCTATCGTTGCATGAAGGAAATTGAAGCCTTCCAGCGAAAGAATGGCATACACGTGTTTCTGGAAGACACGGTTAATAGCCTGCTCAAAGAAATGGACAGAACCACGTTCGGCAATGCATACACAGTAATTATACGTCCGGATGCTACATTCTATTTGCCACAACTCAACTGCACCATCACACCTCATTCTCGCTTGGCTGTGGCATTATATGTATTGCACATACGTCACCCCGAAGGCATACTCCGAAAATCGCTTGCCGACTATGCCGCCGAACTAAAAGCCATATACCGCTATTTCTCGCCCAACAAACCCACTGCGGAAATAGAAAAGAAGATAAACAACCTCGTGCTAATACAAGCAGACACTCATCCTGCCGACCACTACATGAGTAAACTGCGTACGGCTTTTTGTGAACATTTAGAAAGCAACCTTGCGGAAAAATACATGCCACAAGGACCGCGGGGAGAAGCACGCAGATTAAACGAAATGATTACATTTGATATGCCGGAAAGTTTAAACCAACTTACTTTCTGACTATTTGTTTACCAAAAGGCAACAAAGTCTTAACGGCTATTTTAAAGTGTTGTAATCCTAAGGGGATTCCCACAAGGGTGCAACATAACACAACACCACATATCAAGTGAGAAAGGGCTATTTCCCACCAACCACACACTATCCACAACACGTTAAACAAAGTGTTCAAACATCCTTCGGCATTGGCACCATCCACTAAATCACGCCCAAATGGAAACAACACAAAACTACCTATCTTAAATAGTTGCACACCAAAAGGAATACCCACTATGCTTAGACAAAAAAGCAAACCAAACAGCCAATACATGATGGCAAGCAAAATACCACCAAAAATAAACCAGACTATATTTCCTATTACATTCATAACTAAACTGATAAATACATTTCACTCATCAATATCTAAAACTACTACCGCCAATAAATTCACGCAACATTGATGTTGGCGGAATCTCTCTTTCTGATATAGATACAAAGTAGTTCAAAAACTTTATCAAACGATGGGCCTCCGTATATTCTTCACAAAATTTAGGAACCTCTGCCAATATGGGCTCCGCATGTCGCTTCAACACAGCCAACTCAAACAACAAGGCCGAATTAAACATCACATCGGCATTTTCTTGATAAGGAAAAATCCACCGCTCCTCACCTCGTCTCACACTCGGTGCACGAGCAATGGTCTCACGGGCTGAATAGTTACGGAAACGATAATCACGAATAATACGCCTCAACAAACGAGTATCTGTAGTAGGTATCCAATTATGATTGTCAATATTGATAGTTGTCAAAGCGGACACATATATCTTAAATACTGCTTCACGAGGTATATTCGGAATTAAGGTAGGATTCAAGGCATGAATCCCTTCTAAGATAATCACACTCTCTGGCTGCAACTGCAACTTCTCGCCTCGATAATAACGCTTCCCATCTTCAAAATTAAACGATGGTAACGACACTTCTTTGCCATCTAACAAATCTTGTAATTGCTGATTAAACAAAGCGTGGTCTATCGCATCTATATGCTCAAAATCCCAGTCACCATTCTCGTCACGAGGAGTGTCCTCACGATTCACAAAGTAATTATCCATTGAAATAATCACCGGATTTAAACCATTCACCATCAACTGAATGGACAAGCGCTTACTAAATGTGGTCTTGCCGGAAGATGACGGACCGGAAACCAAAATAAACTTCGGTTTACGACTGGTTATCATATCGGCTATTTGACTCACCTTCTTTTCCTGCAATGCTTCTGAAAGCTTTATCATGTTAAACACTTGATTCTGACGACATGCTATATTCAACTCACCCACATTGCTCACATGCATCAGCCTATTCCAATTGACATACTCGTTAAAGGTCTCAAACATCCTATCTTGAACCACCAACTCACTCAAACGGTCAGGATGTTTACGGTCAGGAATACAAAGCAACATTCCATCATGATAGGACTTCAAATCATAAACATTGATGTAACCCGTGGAAGGCATCAACACACCATTGTAATAATCAATATAGTTGTCCATGCGGAAATACCGACAATAGGGATTGCCCAAAGTGTCAAACAGAGTAATCTCACCATCTGTTCTCGATTTGAAAAGTTCTTTAACTACCTTAGTCTGTTTCTCCTCACAGATAATCGGCTTGTCGGCTACAATCAACTCCTGCATACGCTGCTTGATAGAGGTGATAACCGACTCATCAAACTCCCTACCCAACTTCTCAATTGTACAGTAATAACCCTTAGAAATGGGATGCTCAATACGCAACACCGCTTCGGGATACAAATCATGAACCGCTCTGGAAAGCACCATACACAAGGTGCGCACATAACAACGCATACCGGAAGGACAACTCGCATCTATAAACTCTATATCCTTCGGCTTGTATATGTAAAAATTCAAACCCTCTGCCTTATAATTCACCCTGGCCGCCACCACAGGATAGGGCAACTGGATATGAAGGGCTTGATAAATCTCAAGAAGTGAACTCCCTATAGGAAACTCATGATACTCTTGTGTGTTCTTACAAAAAATGGTAACAGTGCGCTTTTCCATAACGATTACAGTTGTAGGTTATCTCCCCTGCGAAGATACTATTATTTCCTTGATTGGCAATGTACACAACACTTTTTTTATTATTCATCAAGCTACATCACACAACATTTTGAAACAAAACAACTAAAAAAACGTCAACCTACTTCAGTTGTAAGACA
>CALGCU010000043.1 GCA_937886455.1 uncultured Bacteroidales bacterium
GCTTTGTTGGCAGAAACCAATGCGTGTACTACTCGTTCGATGTTTCCGCCGGCTAAGTAATGCGCTTCTAATCCATCTCGCTTTACATCATTCAGTCCGGCTTTGTGTGCCTCAATCATACATGCAACAATCTTGTATGGAGGTACCTTACGGATACGCATCAAGAATAATTGTATCAAGGAAATGCTCACTCCAGATACTTTGGCTGATACCCATAACAGGAAGGGTACGTAATAGAAGAACACTATAAGTGCGATTGCAAGAAGTGTTAAAATAACGATTGTTAATACTGACATAGTGGATTGATTTTATTGTGATTATTCAATGTTTGTTACTTGCAGAACGTTACCATCAATTCCGATTACTTTCACAGGAGTGGCTTCTTCAATAAATCCGCTCATGGATTTGCATTCATAGTTAACGCCTTTAATCTGTACTTTTCCCATAGGGGCGAGGCGTGAGGTTGTGATTCCTTCCGCGCCAATTTCTACTTTGTTGTTAATCAGGTTTACTTGAGAGTCGATGTTTGTGGAGAGTGACATTTTGTCGAGTGTTCGTGCTTTTAGAAAGAGATATACACCTAAGGCAACAATTGCTAATGCGGTGTATAGGGTGATGTGTCCTGCCAGAGCTCCTAAGAAGGTGTATGCGGCATATACAGCTCCTCCTAATGACAATACGCCACAAATACCTGCTATGGATACTCCCGGAATAAGGAATAATTCAAGAAGAATAAGGCCTAATCCGGCAACCAATAGTAATACGATAACTGCAATGTTCATGTTGTTGTGAGTTTAGCAATGAATAAAGTTATTTATTTTCTACTCACAAAGGTAACTCATTTATTGCTAAAAAGCAAGAAATGAGTTGGAATGTAGATGTTTTTGTTTTATTTGTTGCTGTAGGTTACGTTTTTTAATTGGAATTCTACTTTGTATTTTCTGTCAGGATACGACATAGATACTTTGCTCTTGTAGTAGGCATAGTAATCTTTATGTCCATATCCCTCTAATTCAAAACTTTTTACCATGTCAGGTTCAATAGTAATTTTTTCTGTGAAATCCTGATAGTCAAGCATGTTGCCTTTCATATCATAATATAGTATGCGACCGGTGATACTATTAATGGTGCGGGTAGTGTTGTTTTTTAGGGATATGCTGGCGTCTGATTGGTAAGAATCGTGTGTGTATTGCGTTAATGTTACGTCTGTTTGATTGATGGAAGTTTTTTCTTGAGATGTGGAAGTGCTATGTGATTGTTGTGTGGCTTCTACACCGGCTTGAGCACTTGAGGAAGGGATGCTTGCTCTGTAGCTCGTGGTGGAAGTTTGTTGTCTGACGGCACTTTGACTGCTACTCACACTGGTTTGTGATGTGACTGTCTTTTGATTGCTATAAGCGGATTTTTCAACTGTCTTTTTTAGTTGCGTGTATTCGCTTTTTAAGGTGGTGATTTCTGCTTGCAAGGTGTGGACTGTTGCTTTGAGTGTGTTAACTTCTTTTTGATATTTGTTCCACTCTGCAGTTGTCATGATAATTTGTCCTGTTGCTTGTGTTTTTGTTTGTGGCTCCTTCGTTTCTACTTCTGTGCGATATTCTTCAGTGGTAGCTATGCTATCTATTACTGTGCTTTCTTCTGCAGGGACACAATGTCTTGACTGATGTCGAGAAAAATATTTATAGATAAGTATGCCACACAAGGCTACTACGGCAATAATGATGAGTATGCTTAATAAGTCTCGAGTGAATTTTTTTGAATTGTTTTCTTCCATTTTTGTTGATATTTGCGTTGATAATTTGATAATTTGATAATTTGAGCGCAAGTTACTGTTTTTTTTCTGAATGAGCGATAGAATGTACAGAATAAATTAGTTATCTGTCAATGTATGTGTTTTATGACTTCTATTGATAATTTGTGTGTATTTGTTTGTCTTTCATATAGATATAACAAACAATGCATCCGTTTTTTTCTCATTGTCCAGATGCGTTGTATGCACTGTAATTATGTGGCTTTATACCAGTCCCTTTAAGAATTCTCCGGTGATGCTGTTTGGGTTGTTGGCTATTTCAAGAGGTGTTCCTGTAGCTATGATTTGTCCACCATTTTTCCCGCCTTCCGGTCCCATGTCAAAGAGGTAGTCCACCGACTTGAGGACATCCATGTTGTGCTCGATGATTATCACAGTA
>CALGCU010000044.1 GCA_937886455.1 uncultured Bacteroidales bacterium
ACTTCTAAGTTATTGACTACTGCCGCCTCTTTAGCGTTGGCTTGTGGAAGAATGAATCCTTTGAAGCCATCTTCTCGTGCCTTGATGGCAATGGGTAGAACCCCTTTAATAGGGTGTAGGCTTCCATCGAGTGATAATTCACCCATGATGATGTATTTATCTAAGTCAGGGCAGTCCACTTGTCCACTTCCCGCCAGAATACCGATTGCCAACGGAAGGTCATAGGCAGCACCTTCTTTGCGTATGTCAGCCGGAGCCATATTGATGGTGATTTGCTTGTGAGGCATTTTGTATCCATTGACAGAAAGTGCAGATGCGATGCGCTCATGGCTTTCTTTGACTGCATTGTCGGGCAATCCGACCAGAAAGAATTTGAGTCCTCTGGTCTCTACATTGACTTCAATGGTGATGAGTGTGGCATTGATGCCTTGTACAGCGGCTCCGTAGGTTTTTACCAACATAGATGAAAGTGTAATGGGGTTATTCTTCTACATCTGTGGAAGATGCTTTCTTTTGTTTCTTTCTTTTGCTAAAATGATTTTTCAGGGGTAGTTTATCCCTGTCTAAATTGATGGAGAGTGACATTTGTTGTTGATAGTAGCATTTCCCGTTTGCTATGTGGAATGTAGCAGATGCTTCAGCATTGATGAGTTGGTTTCTGAAGATGGGTACATACCATTGTGTTTCTAAATAAAGCGGTCCGTAGAGGAATGGGTTAGCCCATTGTATTCGTTGATGGTCGTATGCTTGATAGAACGGTTTTCCGTAGTAGAATGTGGTTCGTGTTCCCACGTACCAGAATTCAGCATGCAGGTCCATCACAAGTCCAATGGGATAGTAGGCTCCGGAGAAGTTTCCGCTTGTTTGTTGATAGCCTCCCATAGCTCCTACAGAGAAGCGCATTTGTTTGAGTTGCTTGAATGCGTTAGAAAAGTCGATTCCGATAGATGCCTTTGCTTGCAGGTCTTGCTCCAAAACAGGTTTAGGGAGTCCTTCTTGTTGATAGTAAAAATAAGAGTAAGCCTGCAGGTCGATGAAGAGCCACTTCCATTGTTGTTCTCCCGACAGACCAATGAGGAAGTTGTCTTTGTAATTAAAATCAGTCATTCCTACCCAATCGACCCATACGTTAATGTGGTTGTTTTTTCCTCCTAATTGCCAAAACAGTCCATTCATGTTAGGTCGGAAATAGTGTACAGCATCCCCAAAGAAAAGTCCGGAATAATTTTTCAGTAGGTTTTTACGTGGAAACGATCCGAAGAGCAATCTGTTTTGTATGTTCTTTTGTTTCTTTCGTAATTCGTAGTAGGCTGTGAAATGGTAGTAGTCAAGAAAGCGTTTGGTGGTGAAATCTTTTTGCAGATGAGTACCAACCATGAATCGATGAGTACCTTTGTCCCAACTCAGTCCAATTTCAGGCGAAATACGTACTCCTAAGAAGGCGTCGTTGGTGGCCATTGGTGCGATGTCAAATCTTTGGTTGTCCATGTACACCAAAGCATCGGCTTTCCATTCCATTCGTTGTGCAAATCCATCAGTGATTAATGTGATGAGGCAACAAGTTAGCAGCGTTCTGAGGCTGATTGATAGATAATTTTTCATTTTAGTTTATTTTTTTGGTATGGTTAGTTAGTCTTTTGTAATCAATACTGTGGCATAGGCGGCGATGCCTTCTTTTCTTCCCACAAATCCGAGTCGCTCGGTGGTGGTGGCTTTTACGCTGATACGATTAGGTTCAACCTTTAAAACGCCGGCTATACATTCCCTCATTTTGTCAATGTGTGGACTGAGTTTAGGTGCTTGTGCGCAAATGATGCAGTCGGCATTTCCCAGTCGATAGCCTTTGTTTAGTAGGAGCTCATAGGTTTGTTGTAAGAGGATTTTGCTATCAATTCCGGCGTATTGTTGTCCGGTGTCAGGGAAGTGGTAGCCAATGTCGCGCATATTGGCGGCCCCTAATAGAGCATCACATAGCGCATGTAGCAGCACATCGGCATCGGAGTGACCGGCTAATCCTTTCTCATGTTCTATCTTGACGCCTCCTAACCAAAGTTCTCTATTGTCAGCAAAAGCGTGTACATCGTATCCTTGTCCAACTCTTATATCCATAGTTTTATAAAAATTTACGGTTGCTTTGGATGAATACCAAAACAGCCGTAAATATACAATCTTTTTTTGAAAGAGAAGAATTATTTATCAATCAAATTCTTCAAACCTTCCAAGTCAAATCCTAAACTAAATCGTAGTGTTCCGTCTAATGGGTTGTTTCCTACAACACCTATTACATAACCAGCGCTCAATTCAAACATGCTGAGTTTGAATCCTGCACCGACGGTTACATATTTACGGTTGCCTTTGAATTTGCTTTCGTGTGAATAACCGGCGCGTACGAAGAATTGACGATTATATGAGTATTCCACACCTACTCCCCACAAGATTTCTTGCATTTCTTCTTTGAAACCTCCAGGAGCATCAGCAAATGACATGAACCATCCTTTGGCAGCATTAATTTCAGAATATTCAGCTTGTGACATCATCCATGTGTTGGAGTTGTCTTTGTCAAACCCTTCTGTGAAGCGTGAACGTTGAGAAGGTACTAAAAGTTTGCTTGCTTCAGCGTTGATAGAAAGACGGTTGTAGTCGTCGAATGGGAATTCAAGTCCTAAACCTAAGCGCAGGTTGGTAGGGATGAAGTTGCTTGTGATTCCGTCGTATGTAACTTTAGAACCTAAGTTAGCAAGGTTGAAACCAAAGTTAAGGTAAGCATCTCCAGTGGAAAGTGAGATAGGTTGATTCAAGTATCCAGCCACATCAGCAGCGAGTGCCCATCCCGGACGGAGGTCAGAGCCGCTAGCCAAGTTGGTGTTAGCACCATTGTTAAGGTCGGAATAGATGAAGCGGAAAGTTACTGCCATAGAGAATGTCTCGGAGAGTTTGCGAGAGTAGGCCGCATCAATGGCAAATTCATTAGGTTTGGCAGTACCAAATTCAGTTCCATTGAAGTCGGTCAAACTAATGTCACCCATAGAAAAATAGCGGAATGATGCACTGATGGCTTGTACATCGTCAAAACGATAATAGCCATTTACATTAACCAGGTCAATTTCTCCAATCAATTTACGCAACCATGGTGTGTAGGAAATTCCGACACCGGCGTTGCTTGTTGTAAATGGATATTTAGCTGCGTTCCAATATTGAGAATAGAGGTCAGCTGATGTTGAAGTACCAAGATCACCTAAGCTACCACCACGTGCGTCCGGAGCTATGGATAGAGAAGGGACAGCTGTGATAATAGGGTTAGTGATGTCAATAGCTTCTTCTGCGTAAGAAAATGGCGTTATCAGCAATAAACTAAGCGCCACGATAAAAAGGTTTTTTTTCATATTTATTTATTTAAGTTAGTGTTTGCTCTATGATAATATATAACGTATAAGATTGAATTCTATTGTTGTGTTATGATTATTTTAGATTTTTGAGTAGTAATTTCGCTATTGTTGGTTTTTATGTGGAATTGGTAAAGGTATATTCCTGCACCAATAGTAGCCTTATTGGGTGTGAATGTGATATGTCCACTTCCTTGTTGAGATGTGGTGTAGAGTTTACGTCCGCTCACATCAAAAATGTTGAGCGTAGTCTCCAAAATAGATGAGGGTCGGTCGTGGTCGAATATGAAATGAACAGTCTCGTTTGCTTTTGCAGGGTTAGGGTAGGTGATGAGTTGGTAAATATGTGGTGCTAACCCTTTGACCACTTCAAACTCCAATTCTTTTGTAGTAGAGTTGTTGAGCAAGTCCCATGCTCGAAAACGCAGGTGATGTTTACCCTCTTCCATTTCTGACATTCTGTAGTGGATAGTACCAGATCGGAAGCTACCATTGGTTGAGACGAATGAGTTGTTCAGATTCCATGTTTGTTCGTTGTTGTTATCCACGATGAGTTGTAGGTCGTGTCCAACTCCACTTCCCGATGTGTTGATGCCATTAGGATCGTCAAGGTAGGCAATAAAGAGTGGACGTTCATCCACTTGTCCTCCAGAGACAAAGTGTAGCGTGTTGAGGTAAATATCAACATCAGGTCCGTTTTCTTCAAATTGTGCATTAGGATTACTTCCGCCAATTAGGAAGTCTTCAAAGTGTCCTATGCCTTCGGTGTGATGAATGGAATCATGAGCATAGTAGCATATTCTTCCGGTGCCATAATTGTATTGTATATCTTTGGGTAGCATAAATGTGACTTCAAACTGCCCATTTTCAGCCACTACGTTTCCTTTAAAAAGCACACTGATACGGTCTTTGAACTGAAATGGATAAGCCGCTGATTCTTCGTTGTGATTGTTTAGTGTGGTGAGTTCTTGTTCTTTATCAAAGATTGTGACGGAAACATTACCCTGAAAATCCTTGACCAGTTGATTGTTTGCGTCCACAATACTTCCCTTAATGGTGTTAATGGATAGTGCTCTTAAAGTATCGACAGTGAGTGAGGAGTGAGCATTTACAGAGTCGGTTCGCACTATGTAAGGTTCAGGATGAGCCACGCGCAATGCGGGGTCACCCATGTAAAGATATGCCATACGATTAGCTTCTCTGTTTGGGGCATTCTTAGAAAGACGGACTACGTCTCCAATGCGGATATATTGTCCATTTTCTTTTTTGAATAAGTTTTTGGTGAACTCCATCAATAAACGTTCATTGGCATCAGCATATACAGTTCGTGCTGCAGAGAAAACTCCAATGGCTCCACCTTGAGGATTTAGAACAGCCGCTTCACCAGCCGAAATGGATTGAGCATCCCAGTGTGAAAAACTACATGTGCCAAATCCCCAAATGCCACAATGTTTGTTGTGCATATTGTTGATACTTTCTATTGTCATCATGTTTTCGTTACTGATGGCTGTTGGGCTTCCATGACCCATGTAACAGAGGTATAGCAAGCCATTTTGTAATTGATTGTCTAACTTGTTTTTTGCTGCCGGGTAAGCCTCTCCTGCAGCCGTGACTTCTTGTAGGTAGGAGTCTAAAATAATTTTGTTTACTTGGTAGTTGGGTTGATTAACAATGATAGTATCGGCTATTTTATTGGCACTAATCATGTGCTCAGCTCTGTCGCCATCATCGGCTAAAAAACATAATTGATTACGCCAATTACCTTGCTGATTGTGTTGCATGTAGTCAATCAGTTTGTTTACCACATCTTGTGCTTGTTGCAGCGTGGAAACAGGAAGACGTCCTATTCCAATACGCACAAACATGTGTGTTTCCTTGAATTCTGTGTCGTCTGTATCATCCAGGAAACCGAAGTAGTCATCAGTTGGATAAGCAAAAGTTTCATCCATGATGTTGAGGGCTGATTGGTAGGACAACAATGTGTTAGGTCCGGAGTTGTGTAATAGTTTCCTATTATCAAAAGTACCATCACCCATGAGTAATAAATAACGAGGAGGTATAGAAGAAATGCCAGATATATGTCGGTCGTAAAGCATTTTCATAAACCACCGATAAGCACTTGCATCCGGAGTTCCTGAAGAAAATTCATTATAGACTTCTTCATCACTCACAACAATCCATGACAATCCGTCTTGTTCTTCATGCGCCATAGCCAAACGTTCTGCTTCAGCTCGGTATGTTTCCGGACAAATAATAACGTATTCAATGTCTTTGAGTGCATGTAAGTTTTGGGGTCTTGTCAGTCCTACATACTCTGGTTTTTCAAACTGATTTGAGGAAGTGCGCACAGCCACGTATTGTTGTAATTCCTCAGTAGTTCCCACAAATTGTAAAGTGTTGTTCTTGTATGTGGTAGGCACTCGATAGATGGAATCCAAACGTGTGATGTTCCATACGTGTACATCGGTAGATGCATTTTGGAGTGTATAATAGTTGTTTTTCCCAGAATTGAGATTTGCCTTTGTGCGGAAATACATTGCATTACCTTCCATAATCAGATGGCGAGTAGCGTGCATTTCAACATAGTTGATGTAGGCTTTTCCGTCTGAGGGTAGTTCGGCTTGTAGTTGGATGGTGTTTTTATCTTGATTAAGATTAAACATGTGAGTGTTGGTGCTCAAGATACCTTTCACATAAATGCTGGGTTGCATGGCACTTACCTTTATGGCTTTTTCTTGTTGACCATTAAGGGTGAGCGAGAAATTAGATGGTGCTATGGTAGAGGCAGCAGCTAATTGAGTTTTAACTTTTCCAACTGTTCCTTGTACAATGTGTGGGAATGTAAAATGGGTGCTGAATGTATTATTTCCACTGTTAAGCTGTTCTCCAAAAAATGCTTGTCCTCCTCCATTAGATCCGGTTGGGTCTAATACATTGAATAGTTCTTGCTCATGCAGTTGATAGTCGTCAAAATAGGTGATAGAGTAAGCATCTGTTGTATCAAGTGTGGAGGTTGGGTTCTCGTTAAGTTGTTTGCCCGCACCGGCATCAGAGGTGATAAAATAATAGCCATGTGTGGAATAGGTGTTGATGTTATGAGCGTAGGTGGATTTTGTTGGAGAGTAGTCCCAACTGATGGGTCCTTGTGCATGAAACAAAATATAATCTCCTTTGTTAAATGCGTTGTCACTGCCTAAATGGACGTAAAAAGGAACTTCTGGAAGGTCGTCAATGCGCTTGGTGTTGAAGTTTTCATTTAGGACAGCACCTCCGTAGCCCAATATGCGGATTTGTGATGGGTTTAACCCCCATCCGGATAGTTCTTCATAGGTCAATTTGAATATTCCACTTTGTGGTACCCGTATTTTGACAAATGTACCGGATGATAAAACGGACTTTTCTTTGTATTGATGACGTGGTAGAGTAGAATTGTCTGAGGTGTTTTTCTCGGTAGAGATTAGTTGGTAGTGGGTGAGTCGTTTCACTACACCTTCTTCTTTGAAGATGGGGAGTATGTTGACTATTGTTGTGCCATGGTTAAAGTTAACTTGTAGGGTAGGTGTGTTTTCCAAAAGTGTAGTGTCGATGTTATTGAGTAACTCTTGTGGCACTATTTCAGAGGATAGTGGTTGGAGGGTAAATTCACTTTTTTTGTCACTATTGGTCCATATATGTTGAGACAGGGGTAATGAATGTTCGTTGTAGAGCGCATTGTCAAACCCCATGACACTTGTTCGAACGCTGTCGGAGAGTCGTTCATGTGTGGTCCATTCAATCTGTTTGTTGAGTGTGTGTCCGTGTAAAGAGAATACACTCAGCATGCAGAGCCATAGTAGGGTATATTTATTTTTAAACAACACAGACATAAGTGTTTATTTGATGTGAAAATCTATGAGTTTTTGTTCTTCTATGTAGCCTTGTAGGTGGTCGCCCACAGCGAGGCTTCCTACGCCTGCCGGTGTTCCGGTGTAGATAAGGTCGCCAATCTTCAATGAGATGTACTTGCTAATGTAGGCAATGAGTTGATCTACTTTAAATAGCATATCTCCAGAGAATCCGCGTTGTACAACTTCCCCATTCTTTTCTAATCGGAAGTTTATGTTGTCAATACCTTGTGTGTCGCTTAGAGGTATAAATTCACTGAGTACAGCCGACCCGTCAAATCCCTTGCTTAGTGCCCATGGATGACCTGCTGACTGAGCAGTTCGTTGCAAGTCACGAGCTGTGAGGTCTATTCCTAATGCAATGCTATCGTAGTAACGATGTGCAAATCGTTCGCCAATGTTTTTCCCCAAGCGATTAATGCGTACTACGAGTTCAAGTTCATAGTCTAATTGTTTTGTGAAGTCGGGGATATAGAATGGTTTGTTATCCCGTAATATGGCAGAGTCCGGTTTGAAAAATATGACCGGTTCTTTAGGTTGTTGAGCATTAAACTCTTCTATATGGTGCGCATAGTTTAAACCAACGCAGATTATTTTCATAATGACTAAGTTTTATGGTTTAGTGGTTACATTTTTGGCATTCATTTCAGCCAATCGATTGAACATTACTGCCAGGTGTGCATAGATGGAGGTGTTTTGCACTACAATGTGTTCGGGTACTCGTATGCGGAAAGGTGTGAAGTTCCAAATGGCTTTGATTCCTCCTTTTATCATCATATCAGCCACCTCTTGTGCGCGTTCTACCGGCACTGCCAGTACGCCAATTTCTACATTCATCTTGGATTGTAGTTCCATAAATCGTTCGATGTGATGAATGGGGGTGTGATTGATGCTTGTTCCTGATAATTCATACTTTGCATCAAAACCGGCTACGATGTTTAGTCCAAATTGAGTTAGCCCTGAGTCGTGTAAAAGTGACCCTCCCAAGCTACCTACTCCAAACAGGAATGCACGATGTGTGTTCGTGAATCCCAGAAAGTTGTCTAATACAGCGATTAGGTCTTTCACAACATAGCCCACTTTTGTGCGTCCCTTGATAGCGACATACGACAAGTCTTTAGCCACCACGGAAGAGTCAACAGCAATGTTTCGAGCAATCTGCGTAGATGATAGGTATTGTTCACCTTGCCCATCAATCAGTTTGGCATAGGCTAAGTACCATGGCAGTCTGCGCAATGTTGGCTCGGGTATATTGTGATGTTTGTCTGTTGTGAACATAAGATTCTGTTTCTCGTGTCTAAATGCAGGTCGTTTGGCTACATTGTTTGTTTTATTAAACTGCAAAAATACACATTTTCTTGCAATAAAATGCTATTGCTTTGTTGGTTCAGTGCATTTTTTCGTTGTGGAATGGAGGTGTTAAATTCGTTTTGTAAAAAAATGATTATGGATGTTTGATGAAATAATATGGTAATCTTTATCCTATTGAATGGTAACGGTATGGTAACGGGGATGATAGGACGTTAGTTGCACTCGCTGTAATAAATATTGAAGTAAACTTTATA
>CALGCU010000045.1 GCA_937886455.1 uncultured Bacteroidales bacterium
TTGCATGCGGAAGTGCATTCCCTTCATGGCAGCCGGAGCTTTCATTTCAATGGTAGCACCCTTAACGCCAGCCACTTCAGTATCATCCATTACAAACGGACGGATTGCAGCGTGAGGACATACATAAGCACATTTATTACATTGGATACAGTTGTCGGCTGTCCAAGTAGGTACAAATGCTCCTACTCCACGTTTTTCATATTTAGCAGTACCTTGATACCATGTACCGTCTTCAATACCTTTGAATGCAGAAACCTTTAACAAGTCACCATCTTGTGCGTTGATAGGACGTACAATTTCATTGATGAATGCAGGGTCGTTGTTAGCTGCTTGTGCTTCCACTTCTAAGTTAGCCCATGCCGGATCAACAGCGAGTTGTTGGTATTCACCACCACGGTCAACAGCAGCATAGTTTTTATTTACAACATCTTCACCTTTCTTTCCGTATGACTTGACGATGAATTTCTTCATTTGTTCAATAGCCAAATCAACAGGTATTACCTCTGTAATACGGAAGAATGCAGATTGTAGAATTGTATTTGTTCTATTTCCCAAACCTATTTCTTGTGCAATTTGCGTAGCGTTGATATAGTAAACAGAGATATTGTTTTCTGCGAAGTATTTCTTTACTCTGTTAGGTAAGTGTTTAGCCAATTCCTCACCTGTCCAAATAGTATTCAACAAGAATGTACCATTCTTACGCAATCCACGAGTTACATCATACATATGCAAGTAAGCTTGTACGTGGCATGCTACGAAGTTAGGCGTATTTACTAAATAGGTAGAACGGATAGGTTCATCTCCGAAGCGCAAGTGTGAACATGTAAATCCACCAGATTTCTTAGAGTCGTAAGAGAAATAAGCTTGGCAGTATTTATTGGTGTTGTCACCAATGATTTTCACAGAGTTTTTATTAGCCCCTACAGTACCGTCAGCACCTAAGCCATAGAATTTAGCTTCAAATATACTTGCTCCACCCAAAGCAATTTCTTCTTTCTTAGGAAGTGATGTAAAGGTTACATCATCATCAATACCAATAGTGAAGAGGTTTTTAGGTTGTGGCAATGCCAAGTTTTCATATACAGCAAGTATTTGAGCAGGAGTAGTATCTTTAGAACCCAATCCGTAGCGTCCACCTACAACGAGTGGTGCATTTTCAGTACCATAAAGTACATCTTTTACGTCCAAATACAATGGTTCTCCAGTAGCTCCCGGTTCTTTAGTACGGTCGAGTACAGCAATACGTTTTGCAGTTTTAGGCAGTGCAGCTAAGAAATGTTTTGCAGAGAATGGGCGATAAAGATGTACAGCCACCATACCCACTTTTTCACCTTTAGCAGTGAGGTGGTCAATAGTTTCGCGGATAGCTTCAGTTACAGATCCCATTGCAATGATTACACGTTCAGCATCATCAGCACCATAGTAGTCAAACAAGCCATATTGACGTCCGGTTATTTTAGACAATTCAGCCATATATTCTTCTACAATAGCAGGAACAGCTTCATAGTAAGGATTACAGCTTTCACGGTGTTGGAAGAAGTGGTCTGGGTTTTCAGCCATACCGCGTGCCACCGGATTATTAGGATTCAAAGCGCGTTGACGGAATTCAGCCAAAGCTTCTTGGTCCACTAAGTGAGCCAAGTCTTCATTTTCGAGTGCTTCGATTTTTTGAATTTCGTGTGATGTACGGAATCCATCAAAGAAGTTTAAGAAAGGTACACGGCTCTTAATGGTAGCTAGGTGAGCAACAGCAGCCAAGTCCATTACTTCTTGTACAGAACCTTCGCACAACATTGCGAATCCAGTTTGACGGCAAGACATAACGTCTTGGTGGTCACCAAAGATACACAAAGCATGTGATGCCAATGTACGTGCAGAAACATGGAATACGCAAGGAAGCAATTCACCTGCTATTTTATACATATTTGGAATCATCAACAACAATCCTTGTGATGCAGTGTAAGTAGTAGTTAACGCACCAGCTTGCAATGAGCCATGCACAGCTCCTGCTGCTCCTGCTTCAGATTGCATTTCTTGTACTAATACAGTTTCACCAAAAAGGTTTTTACGACCTTGGGCAGCCCATTCGTCTACGTATTCAGCCATGGTAGATGAGGGCGTGATAGGATAAATCGCTGCTACTTCAGAGAACATATATGATATATGTGCTGCAGCTTGATTACCATCACATGTTAAGAATTTCTTTTCTTTTGCCATGTTAGTTATTAATTAGTAAGTTGTTAATTTTTATACCTTTTATACCTAAGAAAGAGAGAATTAAGGCACTCTCTCATCAATAAGTTTTCGAATCTATGATAGCATGAAATAGTTTATAAGGTGTTATAGTATACATCTTATTCTTCCACACCATTTTCACATGCAAAGATACTGCTATTTTTTCAATTTGCAATATAGAGTTTGCAAAATTGCACATTATCCGTCATCTTTTACACATTTTCGCCGACAAGTGTGTGTTTATCTTTCCTTAATAACACCCTTTCTGTATGCTTTTAAGAGTAACAGAAGGTCATCAATTTGTTGTTGTAGTTCTTTTCCTTTGTCAGTGTCGCGTACCATTACGCGCTGCTTGCTTAGTTCGACCAATTGTGTAGATGAGATAATATCTTTTCCATATAGTATTGCTTCTTGTTTTGATGTGAAGAGTTCGTGTTGTACCATTTGCAATCCTCTGGAGTGATAGACCAGTGTATATCCTGCTATTCCAGTTTCTGAGTGATATGCTTTAGAGAATCCTCCATCAATGACTAATAATTTTCCATTTGCCTTGATGGGTGTTTCTCCTTTTTTTGTTTTCACAGGTACATGTCCACAAATGATGTGTCTGTGTGTGCCTCCTACTCCAAATTCATCCAATAGTCTGTCACACATATTTTCGTCATCACGCAAGGCATAAGCAGCTCCTTTTTCTTCAACATGTAATGATTTGTCAGGAATGAAGTAGCGTTCAAATGTGGTCATCTTCGCTTTATCAAAGAGAGGGGAGTCTTTGCCGCACCATAGATACCACATATAGTCCAAGGCAAAGAGTTTTTCTTCAGACATAACATCATCTCCATAGGCCATGCGCACCAGACTTTCCACTTTATCAAAGAATGCTCTTCCTTTGTATTTTTTACCCAGAATTGTAATTTCCTTCAATGTTCCATCTTCATTCAATGGTACAGATGCATGGAAGAGCAGATTTGAGTTTGTTACTAAATATAGGCTACCATGCGTATACACACATTGGATGTGCTTCCGAAGTTTTTCACTTTGTCTGAATGAACGTCTTAGTTTTTTCACAATTTCCTCTTCACCCTCTGTTAATTTAGTAGGGTTATTGGGATCAATTGTAGGGAAATTAGTGTCATACATTTCATATTCTTTTCCCTCGTATCTGAATACTCTTTTTTCGAAATCTACCATTTCCAGTAGTTTTCTGTCGTCCATTTGGAATTCCGGTCGTCTATTGATGATTTGTGCTTCCAATTTAAACTGAATGACACAAATTGCTTTGTGCATTTGTGCTATTAGTTTTCGGGTACGTTCATTATGCGTTGTGTCACATTCTTCTATTTTCGGATAAAAGCGTTCACAAGGGTCTTTTCCATAGGTGTCCATTGCAAAGGTGGCTAAAGGAAGTAGATTAATTCCATAGCCATCTTCCAACGTGTCTAAATTAGCATAACGCATGGATAATCTGAGCACATTTGCCATACAACAGTCATTACCCGCAGCTGCCCCCATCCACAGAATGTCGTGATTACCCCACTGAATGTCAAAATTATGATAATCACATAATATGTCCATTATGAGATGCGCTCCCGGTCCCCGATCAAAAACGTCGCCTATGATATGTAACGAGTCAATCACCAAGCGTTGAATCAGATTACATATAGCTATGATAAAAGCATCAGCACGATGTGTAGAAATAATGGTTTGTATGATTACATTCACGTAGTCATGCTTATTCGGTTCAGCTAATGTTTCATGTAGCAGTTCTTGAATGATGTAGGAGAATTCCTCAGGAAGTGCTTTTCTCACTTTAGAGCGTGTGTATTTAGAAGACACGTTTTGACACACTTTAATCAAATGGTTTAGCGTGATGATATACCAGTCATCCAAATCCTCTTCTGCCGCTTTAACCAGTTCCAATTTCTCACGTGGATAATATATGAGTGTGCAGAGTTCTTTTTTGTCAGCCTCCCGCAGAGTATTTCCAAATATTTCATTCACTTTACGTTTTACATCACCAGATGCATTCTTCAATACATGCTGAAAAGCTTCATACTCACCATGAATATCACTCAAGAAATGTTCTGTTCCTTTTGGCAAATTTAAGATTGCTTCCAAGTTAATAACTTCTGTGCTTGCTGCTGCTATTGTTGGAAATTTGTTGCTCAACAGTTGCAGATACTTGATTTCTTGGTCGAACTCTTTTTGAGATAAGTTTTCAGGTTTCATGGCTTATAGAATTAATAAATCACGAGTGACAAATGTTGTCCGTGCAAATGTATATCTTTTATTTGTATTTCCGCCACTTTTCGTCAGAAATATTTCACTTATATGCTAAGGTAGGTATGATGAATTGGGGTTGGTTATGTTTTTAATTGTTTTTTTATTTGACCAACAGTATTGGATGATTTTTAAGTCATCTTGTTCCTATCTAGTTCCTATCTTGTTCCTATCTAGTTCCTATCTAGTTCCTACCTAGTTCCTATCTAGTTCCTACCTAGTTCCTACCTAGTTCCTATCTAGTTCCTATCTAGTTGGTATCTGTT